>JAYFQM010000155.1:0-48650 GCA_034927185.1 Oscillospiraceae bacterium
GACGCTTTTCGGGCTTTCCTATACTACCACGATGATTGCGGGCGCCGTATTTGTCGTCATATATACCTTTCTGGGTGGCTTTCTCGCCGAAAGCACATCGGATTTTATGCAGGGCGTAATAATGATCGTATCTTTAATTGCGGTCCTTGTTATTTCTGTCGCGGCGGCCGGCGGCTCCGCGCAGGTCGTTGAGAACCTTAACGCAATCCCGGGCTTTTTTGAGTTCTTCGGAATCGCGCAGCCTACGGTCGCAGGTGGAGTACAGCAGGTATCAAACGGCAGCGCTCTCTTCGGCGAGGCCGGAAAATACGGGCTTCTGACCATACTTTCTACGCTTTCGTGGGGCCTCGGCTACTTCGGAATGCCCCAGGTGCTCCTGCGCTTCATGGCTATCCGCAAAGTAAGCGAGCTTAAGACCTCAAGAAGGATTGCAACCACATGGGCGGTTATTTCCATGAGCGCGGCTGTTATCATCGGGCTTGTCGGTAGAGTTCTGTATCCAGACGCACTTTTAACCTCTGGTCAGTCTGAAAGCATTTTCATACTTGTTTCTACAAAGCTCCTGCCGCCCCTTCTCGCCGGGCTGGCAATGGCCGGCATAATCGCTGCCACAATCAGCTCCTCCGATTCCTATCTGCTTATCGCATCCTCGGCGTTTTCAAAGAATCTCTTCAAGGGCGTCTTCAAAAAAGACGCGACCGATAAGCAGGTCATGTCGGTTTCACGCATAGTCCTCGTCCTCATAGCTGTTCTCGGCGTGTTAATTGCAAACGACGAAGACAGCGTCATCTTTAAAATCGTATCCTTCGCGTGGGCCGGATTCGGCGCGACCTTCGGGCCGATAATGCTGTTTTCCCTGTTCTGGAAGCGCACTACGCTGCAGGGTGCCGTAGCCGGTATGCTTGCGGGTGGCGTCAGCGTATTTGTCTGGAAGCTCGTGATCCGTCCCATGGGCGGCGTGCTTGGTATATATGAGCTTATGCCGGCCTTCCTCATTTCCTGCGTACTCATTATTCTTGTTTCTCTTCTTACCAAAGAACCGTCAAAAGAAATACTGGAGGAGTTCGAAAAGGCAAAAAGCTACGAATACTGATTCCGCAAGGGTCCGAGTAATTATTCTCATAAAGCCGATGTGACAATATTGTTCATAATTCCGATTATCAGCAGCACACGTAAAAAATGCGTAAGTCCTATTAGGACTTACGCATTTTTGGATAACGGCATTGGCGGAAAATCAAACCGATGGGGCAATATCAAGGAACGCCATGTTCGGATATTTTTCCTGCAGCGGTCTCAGTGACCACTTGTTTCTGCAAAGGATAACCGGCCTGTCATACTGATCCCGAACCAGAGCCGAGTCGTTGTAGCCCAGCATTTCTTTCGTAAAATCGGCGTTGGGCCAGTATGCAGCCATAAACGGCAGCCTTCTCATCTGCAGATCCACGTTGTATTCATTCTTCATTCTGTACTCAAGCACCTCGAGCTGAAGTACGCCGGCAACGCCGATGGTCAGCACCTCGGTCCCCTGATCCGGCTGTCTGAAAACCTGAACAGCTCCCTCTTCGGCAAGCTGATTGATTCCTTTGAGGAACTGCTTTCTCTTTGAAGCGTCCTTTGCCAGCACCTCTGCAAAATGCTCCGCCGGAAACATAGGAATTCCCTCAAAGCTGAAGGCCTTATTCCCGCCGCAGATCGTATCGCCGATATTGAAAATTCCCGGGTCGAAAACGCCAATTATATCTCCGGCATAGGCCTCCTCAACGAGCACTCTGTCCTGAGCCATGAACTGCTGAGACTGAGAAAGTCGAACAGTCTTTTTCAAGCGTGTGTGGTTTACCTCCATGCCCTTTTCGAACATGCCGGAGCAGATTCTTATAAACGCGATCCTGTCTCGATGGGCCGGATCCATATTCGCCTGGATTTTGAACACAAAACCAGAAAAAACATCGTCATCCGGCTCAATGCTTCCTTCGCTGTGATCTCTGGCGCTGGGTGACGGAGCCATATCTATGAAGGCTTCAAGAAAGGGGCGGACCCCAAAATTTGTCATGGCACTTCCGAAGAACATAGGCGTAAGCTCCCCGGCACTAATTTTGTCCATATCAAAGTCGTCTCCGGCTATATCCAAAAGCTCTATATCCTCACGGAGCTTATTGAACAGGTCTGCGCCGAGAATCGTTCTAAACCTCTCATCGTCTGCGCTGCCGGTTTCCGAAACCGCGATGCTCTGCCCATGCTCTCCGCCTTCAAACAGCTCTATCTGGGCACTCCGGCGGTCATAAACGCCCCTGAAGTCTCCGTCAACCCCGATAGGCCAGTTCATGGGGCAGGAGCGTATACCCAGGGTTTCTTCGATTTCCTCCATTAGAGACAGAGGGTTCTTACAGGCTCGGTCCAGCTTGTTGACAAAGGTAAAAATCGGTATTCCGCGTTTCCTGCATACATGGAACAGCTTCTTTGTCTGCTCCTCAACGCCCTTTGCACCGTCGATCAGCATGACCGCGCTGTCCGCCGCGGTCAGGGTTCTGTAGGTATCCTCGCTGAAGTCCTGATGTCCCGGTGTATCCAGAATATTTATCCGATATCCGTTATAGTCAAAGTTAAGCACGCTCGACGTAACGGAAATTCCTCTTTCCTTTTCGATCTGCATCCAGTCCGAAACGGCGTATTTGTTTGTTTTTCTTCCTTTGACGGTTCCCGCGAGCCTGATCGCCCCGCCGAACAGGAGCAGTTTTTCCGTGAGTGTTGTCTTTCCGGCGTCGGGGTGGGATATGATCGCAAAAGTCTTCCTTCGGTTTACTTCGTTTTCAATTGACATATCGGCTTTATTCCCTCAATATTTTCTTTATTTATTATAGTCGCATCGGCTATTTTCAAACAACATTTTCTTTATCGGGGCTGCGGCCGCCGCTCGTTCTGGCACAAAAGAGTCTGAACCCTTCTCCCGCAGGCTGACAGTTCGTATCTGTTTGATTAACCGAAAAGCACTTCTGAAAACATAGTATGCGGTTTGCGATTATGGCATTTCATTATACCGGTTTTGCGAAAAACGTCCTATTATATTCATATTTCTCCAAATCGATAACCCAAAATCCGGATTTCCGTATTATTAATATAGTGAATTCATTCATGAATTGAGGTGTTTGGCAATAAGAGACGAAAAAGACATCGAATACGCCCGCGATCTAAAAGCCGGAGACGAAAAAGCTCTTAAGAAAATAATCGGCCGCTTTTCCGGCTATACCGCCGCTATCGTTATGAGCTTGCGGCCTATTGGGGTTACGACGGTTATTCCATCGGCAGGACCGAGGATAATTTTTACGAGGCCGACTTTGACGGCCCTTCGGACGGCGCTCTGCTTAAGGATTGCTGCAGACCGTATATCGCCGTCTATTTCGACGGCGACCAGAAACGTGCGCTTGGAAATGCGCGGGCTGGCTTATTCTCCCCTACCTGCAAACATGGGCTGAACGAGAAACGGCGTTTTACCGCCATACTCGCAAAACAAAGTACACCCTTGACCAATTATGGTTGAGGGTGTACCTTCGTTTACACAAATACCGAAGCCTATACGAGCAGGGTCCGGATTTGCATCCAATGGTGGACGATACAAGACTCGAACTTGTGACCTCCCGCACGTCAAGCGGATGCGCTACCAGCTGCGCCAATCGTCCGAATTTAATCGGCGAGTGTTATTCTACACCACGCGAAGCGTTTTTGTCAACTGTAAAAATCACATCGAAAAAAGAGTTTTTAATTCTCTACTCGCGGAGACCGTTTTCATCTCAGAAGCGGGCGGGCAAGCTCCCAGAGCATCCCCATTGCTCCGCATGCAAGTATGGTCACAATGATTCCCGGTTTCCACTTTCTCAGAACAAAAAATGCGGCGAATATCAGGACTAGCGAAAAAACATCGGTAGACAAAACCGCGACTTCTCCTGCCCAGACCGTATCTATGATAACACCGAGTCCGGCAACGGCGATAAGGCCTACAACGCCGGGTTTGAGCCCGCTTAGCGCATTCTGAACCGTTTTAAGCTGTCCATACTTTCTGTACACCAAATAAAGCAGGCTTACTATGAGAAACGGTGGAAGCATAAAAGAAAATGAGGCGATGAACGCTCCCGTTATGCCGCCAACCTTCATTCCGACAAAGGACGCGGCATTGATTGCTATCGGTCCCGGTGTTATCTGCGAGAGCGCCAGAAGGTCCGAGAACTCCGTCATCGTCAGCCAGTGGTTTGCCGTAACACATTGCTGCTGTATAAGCGGCAGCGCAGCGTAGCCGCCGCCAAAGCCAAGAACTCCCACAAGTAAAAATGAGAGCATCAGTTTTACATATATCATGCCTTTTTCCTCCAGCCGCGCACCGCACCGATCACAACACCTGCAATTCCGCAGGTAACAATGACAAGTGCGACGTTAATGTTGAGGAAAAAAGCTGCCATGAAAGATCCGACCATAATTACGCCATAAAGCAACTGCTCCTTCCTGACGTAAGGCGCAGCCATACCGACCACAGTGTCTGCGATGACCGCGGCTACTCCTGCGTTCATTCCGCGGAACGCCGCCGAAGCAAAGCGGCTGCCCCGTATCATATCGTAAAAATACCAGGTCAGCGCGAGCAAGACTATTGCGGGAAGCGAGGTCCCCAGAAGACCTGAAACGGCGCCCCAGAAGCCGCGCAGTCTATATCCGACAAGGACACTAATATTGATTATCATCGCGCCCGGTGCCGACTGCCCGATCGCGGTCATTTCCGTGAGCTCATTTTCATCTATCCAGCCGAGTTTTTGGACGAACCGCTCCCGAAGCAGAGGTATCATCACGTATCCTCCTCCTATCGTGAAGGCGGATATGCTCAAGGTCTGCAGAAATATTCTCAAAACCGTCGGCTTTTGATTTTCGCGCATATAATAATAGTCCTTCCGGGATATATGAACCGGCGGGCTGGTATCTGAGGGGAAGCCCCAGAGCAACCGTCCGCCGGAAAATTGCCGTATCAGCGCACCCAGACCTTACATTCTGCCGCGGCGCCGTAGCAGCGAGCGATAACGCTCGCCGTACCTGAGCCAACGGCGGTAACCAGGCCGTTCTGGTCGACCGTTAGCTTGCTTTCATCCGAGGAGGACCATTCCACCGGCCCTTCTATCGAAATAGGAAGAATAGTCGTCCCGAGCTGTGTGGTATTGCCGACATTTGTCGCAAACTCCGTTCTTGCGTCGCCGAGGAAGGTAATGGTTATCGATTCCACCGCAGGAGTGGGCGTAGGCGTGGGAGTGGGAGTTGGGGTCGGCGTTGCGGACTCGATTACAGAAGGTGTGGGCGTCGCTGTCACATACCCGCCTCCGATCGTCGTCGTTATAAGAACAATGACCGCGATTATAACAGCCGCAACTAGACAGAGTCCGAGAACAAGCTGCCATTTCGTGTTAAGCTCGGCCCTTGCGCTTGCAGAGGTTCCTTTTCTTACAGCATCCGACGACTGCGGTGTCCTCGCGCTCTGCTTCTGCTGTCTTGTGCCGCAGTACGGGCACTCTGCCTTCAGAACGGAATACTCCTGACCGCAATTGGGGCATATCGTTTTTTTAATCAGTCCCATTCAAAGCTCATCCTTTCTATTTTAGGAAAACCCGAGAAGCACGCCGAATACTGGAAATATGATACTACGTTTCCCTTTTGCAGTCAAGTTATTAGCCCCGGCAGCAATCTGTAAAAAGACACACCGGATCGGACGCAAATATGTCTTAGGAATAACCGCGCAATAAAACTTGCGCTTTTTAATTTGGAATGCTATAATGAATTTTTGTGAATGATAAGATAGACTTTAAAATGAAAAGTGGAGATACAGTGAACAATATCAGAAATGTGGCAATTATCGCGCATGTCGACCACGGCAAGACCACTTTGGTTGACGCCATGCTCTCGCAGAGCGGCACCTTCAGAGAAAACCAGGCCGTTGTGGAGCGTGTTATGGACTCCGGAGACCTTGAGCGTGAGCGCGGAATAACTATACTGGCAAAAAATACAGCCATTCATTATAACGGCTGCAAAATCAACATTGTCGACACTCCGGGCCATGCCGATTTCGGAGGCGAGGTCGAGCGTATACTCAAGATGGTCAACGGCGTCATCCTTCTTGTCGATGCGGCTGAGGGACCTATGCCGCAGACCCGCTTCGTTCTCGGTCGGGCGCTTGAGCTTGGCCACAGAGTTATCGTCGTCGTCAACAAAATAGACAGGCCCGACCAGCGCATATACGAAGTCATAGACGAAGTTCTCGAACTGCTCATGGATCTTGATGCCACCGATGAACAGCTGGATTCTCCGATGCTCTTCTGCTCGGCAAGGCAGGGCATCTGCTCTGTTAACCCCGACGATCTCGGAACGGATCTTCACCCACTGTTTGATACGATAATCGATTACATCCCCGGACCCGACCAGGATACGGAAGCACCCTTCCAAATGCTGGTTTCCTCAATCGACTATAACGAATACGTCGGCCGCATAGCCATCGGGCGCATCGAGCGCGGAATCGTAAATCAGAATCAGGAAATCGT
Organism: Oscillospiraceae bacterium; assembly: GCA_034927185.1. Lineage (GTDB taxonomy): Bacteria > Bacillota > Clostridia > Oscillospirales > Oscillospiraceae > UBA2658. Next base: position 6,561 of record JAYFQM010000155.1, read on the forward strand.
TATCTGCGATTATCATGGGGAAAGAACTCCGAAAAAGGCCAAGGCCGTGACACTTTACGAATTTGAAGGGCTTGCGAAAGCGCCCGTTGAAAGCGCGTCGGCCGGCAGCATCATAGCTCTGTCCGGCATCGGCGACATCACCATCGGCGACACCATCTGCGCCGCCTCATGTCCTGAACCTCTTCCCTTCGTAAAGATTTCCGCGCCCACCATAGAAATGACATTTTCCGTCAACGACAGCCCCTTTGCCGGGCGAGAGGGCCAGTTTGTAACCACCCGCCAGATACGCGACAGGCTGATGCGCGAGACACTCAAGGATGTTTCCCTGCGCGTGACGCCGGTTGAAAACAGTGATTCCTTCAATGTCGCGGGCCGGGGTGAAATGCATATTTCCATCCTGATTGAAACAATGCGCCGCGAGGGTTACGAATTTCAGGTTTCTCCCCCGCGCGTGCTTTTCAAGGAAATCGACGGTGTTGCCTGTGAACCTATGGAGCGCGTCATAGCCGACGTTCCCGAAAACGCTTTCGGCGCGGTCATGGAAAAACTCTCTTCACGAAGAGGCGAATTTGTGCAGATGAGCCCCGTCGGCAACCGCATTAAAATGGAGTTTCTCGTCCCTTCGAGAGGTCTTTTCGGCTATCGGAACGAGTTTTTGACAGATACTCGGGGCGAAGGCATACTCGCCACCGTGTTTGACAGCTACTCGCCCATGAAGGGTGATGTGCAGCGCCGGAACACCGGCTCGCTGATTGCCTTTGAAACCGGCGAATCCGTCGGCTACGGACTTTTCAATGCGCAGGACCGCGGAGCTCTGTTCATTGGGCCGGGTGTACCTGTCTATGCCGGAATGGTCGTCGGAGTATGTCCGAAGATGGAAGACATCTCCGTCAATGTCTGCAAGAAAAAGCAGCTTACGAATATGCGCGCCGCTGGAAGCGATGAAGCCCTGCGCCTTGTACCTCCACGTCAGCTTAGTCTTGAGCAGTGCATGGAGTTTCTCGCGGATGACGAGCTTTTGGAGGTTACGCCGAAAAGTCTTCGTATCAGAAAGAGGATTCTTGATCACGGTCAGCGCATGAAATCGATTATGAAAAATAAATAAAAAGATCAGGTAAAAGCAGGAAAAACTCCCTCTTTACAAACCATATAATATATGATAAACTTTTAAAGCTTTAGCCCCTGCGCTTAGTTTTGGGATACGGCCGAGAAACGGCTCCTTTCACCCCCATCACCCAGCCTGAGGGCATGTAAAAATGAAAGGAGATCAAACTATGATCACAAAAGACCAAAAAACCGCGGTTATTGCGAATAACCGCACTCACGAGAGCGACACAGGCTCACCCGAGGTTCAGATCGCGATTCTCACCGAGCGCATCAACCAGCTCACCGAGCATCTCAAAGTCCACAAGAAGGATAACCACAGCCGTATGGGACTTTATAAGATGATCGGCCAGCGCCGCAGACTGCTCGACTACCTCATGGACAAAGACGTTGAGCGTTACCGTGCCTGCATCGCGAAACTGGGTATCAGAAAGTAATAAAACCTTTACAGGGGCTGTTTCGCGTTTCGCCGGAACAGCCCCGTTATACAGTTTTGCTTTATTGCCATTGATATTATGAGTCGCAATGACTATAATATAAGAGAACACTAATGAAAAAGCGGAGGTCTGACCTTTAGCAATTGAAAATGCGCTTATCCGTGCTCTCCGAGCCTGAGATAAACCCGTTTTCAAGTGTTAAAGGGATCTGCTCCGCAGCAGGGATAATTCCCGAAAGGAGCGAACCAATGATTATAAAGAAAAAAGAATTCAACAACGTCCGTCGCTATGAAACCACATTTGCCGGCCGTCCACTCGTTTTCGAGACCGGAAAGGTGTGTGAGCTTGCAAACGCCTCAGTCCTTACTAAATACGGTGAAACGACGGTGCTTGTCAACGTCACGGCTTCCGCCAGGCCCCGCGATGGAGTCGAGTTTTTCCCACTCTCCGTCGATTTTGAGGAAAAGCTCTATGCGGTCGGTCGCATTCCCGGCAGCTTCACGCGCCGCGAGTCGCGCCCCTCTCTGCAGGCGGTTCTCGCCTCCCGCATGATTGACCGTCCCATGCGTCCGCTTTTCCCCTATGACCTGCGCAACGACGTCGTAATAAGCTGCACCGTACTCTCTGTCGACCGCGACTGCTCTCCCGAAATAACCGCGATGGTCGGAGCGGGCGCTGCCGTTGCGATTTCAGACGTACCTTTCAACGGTCCGATTGCCGGAATCGCCCTCGGCTGGGACGGAGAGAGCTTCCTCTTTAACCCCACAAAAGCGGAGCGCGAGAGAAGCAAAATGAACGTAACCGTTTCCGCCACACACGAGAAGGTCGTTATGATCGAGGCGGGTGGCGACGAAATTCCGGACGATGTAATGTATGACGGCATAGTCGCCGCTCACAATGAGATACAGACCGTTCTTAACCTTATCGACAAAATGGTTTCCGAGGTCGGCAAGGAAAAGTTCACCTATGAGCACGCCGATTTTGATGCCGAGCTTTTCGACACTCTCTGTGCCAACGAAATTGAAGGCATGCGTTACTGCATGGATACTGACGACAAGAACGTCCGCGAGGCCAGAGTCAACGAATGGATAGCCAAGGTCACCGAAAAATATGGCGATCAGTTCCCTGAAATGGGCAAATATATGGAAGAAATCCTCTATCGTATGCAGAAAAAAATCGTCAAGGCATGGCTGCTTGCCGGCAAGCGCGTCGACGGGCGCGCGATGAACGAGATTCGTCCTCTAGCGGCGGAAGTCGGCGTTCTGCCAAAGGTCCACGGCTCCGGTCTGTTCACCAGAGGACAGACGCAGGTTCTGACGGTCGCTACCCTTGCCACGATCGACATGGAGCAGAAGCTCGACACCATCTGGGAAGAAGAAGAAAAGCGCTTCATGCACCACTATAACTTCCCCTCCTACTCGGTCGGAGAGGCCAGGGCAAGCCGCAGCACCAACCGCCGCGAATTCGGACACGGCGCTCTCGCTGAAAAGGCCCTTGAGCCCGTTATCCCCTCTCTGGATGAGTTCCCCTATGCTATCCGCCTCGTTTCAGAGGTTTTTTCCTCCAACGGCAGTACCTCTCAGGGCAGTATCTGCGGCAGCACTCTCGCTCTGATGGACGCCGGTGTGCCCATTAAGGCTCCGGTCGCGGGCATATCCTGCGGACTCATTCAGGACGACAACGGCGGCTTCACCACCTTCATCGACATTCAGGGTGTCGAGGACTTCCACGGTGAGATGGACTTCAAGGTTGCCGGAACAAAGAAGGGCATCACGGCCATACAAATGGACCTTAAAAACGACGGCCTGTCCCATGAGATAATCAAAAACGCACTCGACATCACCAAGGAAGCGCGCATCCAGATACTTGACGAGATCATGCTTCCCTGCATATCCGAGCCTCGCAAGGAGGTTGCTGAAACCGCCCCCAAGATGATCACCATGAAGATCGACGTAGACAAGATCCGCGAGGTCATAGGTTCAGGCGGCAAGGTCATTCAGAAGATCACAGCCGACACCGGCTGCAAAATCGATATCGAGGACGATGGTACAATATATATCGCTAGTCCCGACATCAACGCCTGCCGTCAGGCACAGACAATAATCAGCAATATCGTGTTCGTTCCCGAGGTCGGCAAAATTTATTACGGCAAGGTCGTTCGCATCATCCCTATCGGCGCGTTCGTCGAGCTTGCCCCCGGCAAGGACGGCATGTGCCACATCAAGGACCTGGAATTTAAGCGCACCGAAAAGGTAGAGGACGTCCTGAACATCGGCGATATGACCTGGGTCAAGGTAATCGAGATCGATGACCGCGGCAGAGTCAACCTATCCCGAAAGGAAGCGCTCAAGGAGCGTGAGGCTCTGGGTCTCACGGACTGAGAAAATTAATAATCTGAATAGCCGGGGCGGGACCTTCCCCGCTCCGGCTTTTTAACGGAGAAATGGAAATGTTTGAAATAAGAACGCTGCCAAACGGCGTCCGGATAATATGCGAAAAAATGCCCTATGTCCGATCCGCCGCGGTCGGAATTTTCATTGATGTCGGCTCAAGGGACGAGGCTCCTGCGGAAAACGGCAGCGCTCACTTTATCGAGCACATGCTGTTTAAGCGTACATTAAAGCATACCGCTTCCGAGCTTGCCTTCGCAATGGACTCGATCGGCGGACAGATAAATGCGTATACGACGCGCGAGAACACCTGCTTTTACGCTAGGGTGCTGGATACGCACCTCAGCACGGCGATCGACCTTCTCACAGAAATGTTCTTCGACTGTGCCTTCGACGAGGACGAAACGGCAAGCGAACGCGGTGTTATCCTTGAGGAGATCGGCATGTACGAGGACACTCCTGACGACGCCTGCTATGAAAAGCTCATGAGCGGATGCTTCAAAGGGGCTCTAGGCAGACCTGTTCTAGGAAAACCCGCGACTCTCGGAAAAATGTCCGGCGAAAGCCTGAAAAGCTTCAAAAACAGCCGTTACAGCGCCGGAAGGATAATAATATCGATTTGCGGAAACTATGACGACAGCCATTTGAGGCGCGTGGAAGAACGCTTTTCCGTGATGGAAAGGGCAAAACACGGAAGACGAAGGGCCGCTTCCTACAGTGCCTCTGTATCCGTCCGCCGCAAAAGGACGGAGCAGAATCAGTTTTGCCTAGGCTTTCCCTCAAACGAGGTTTCAAGTGACGACCGGTTTGCGATGAACCTTTTAACTACCATACTCGGCGGAGGCGTTTCATCCCGGCTTTTTCAGAACATACGTGAAAAATACGGACTGTGCTATTCAATCTTTGCCTTTCAGTCCTGCTTTGCGGACATCGGAATCCTTTCCGTTGCTACCGCAGTAAGCAAGGAGACGGAAATGCGTACTCTCTCCCTAATCGGCGACGAGCTCAAGCGCTTTACCGACGGGGGCGTGGACGAGGACGAGCTTCAAAGGGCAAGAGAGCAGGCAAAATCTTCGCTCGTTATGAGCCTTGAATCCACAAATTCGCGTATGCTTAAGATGGGCAACTCACTGCTGGCACTCGGAAAATGTCTAACTCCGGACGAAATGCTCGCTCGCTACGATGCCGTTACGAGCAACGATATACTGGAGCTTGCGCGAGAGCGCATTGATTTCGACCGCCTCTCTTTTTCGGCACTTGGCAAAACCGCCGGGGAGGATGACTATTTCAGGGCCATGGGACTTCGATAAAAAAAGCAGGTATCCGAACGGATACCTGCTTTTTTATAAAGTTCACTCCTCCATCGCCTGGCGCATGAAGTAATTGAATCTGCGCTCTCTGTCAAGCGAGGTGCCCTCCATGTGCCCTGGATAGACCTCATAGTCTCCCGGCAACTCCGCGAGCTTTTTGAGAGATTTCATCATGTCCCTACCGCTGCAGCCCGGCAAATCGGTGCGTCCGCATGAATCCTTAAACAGCGTATCGCCCGTAAACAGGGCGTCCCCGCAGCGGAAAACGACGCTTCCCTCCGAATGTCCCGGGGTCTCTATAACCTCGAACACAAGCGAGCCGACGGTAAAGCTATCGCCCTCCTTGAAAAACACGGTACCCTTCGGAGGGGCGTATTTGTAGCCCATTTCCGTAATGACCTTCCTCACGTCTTTGCGGCTCATGCAGACCGTGGCCCCTGTCTGCTTCATTACGTCCTCAACGGCTCCGGTATGGTCGAAATGCCCGTGAGTGAGCAGAATAAACCTGCATTTGAGCTTATTCTCCTCAAGATAGCGCATTACCGTGTTCGACTCGGCGCCGGGGTCGATAACCGCACACTCAAGCGTGTTTTCATCCGTTACTATATAGCAGTTTGTTTGGATATGGCCGAGGGTGAAGGATTTTATCAGCATATCAATTCTCCTTTATTTCATCGCCTGTCATATTTAGCTTACATCTAAAGCTCGTCGGTATCCAGCAGAAGCGTGACCGGCCCGTCGTTAACGGAAGATACCAGCATCTCCGCGCCGAAAACCCCACATTCAACCTTGAAGCCCCTTTCGCGCACCAATGCGACACAGCGTTCATACAGCGGCTCAGCTATCGCGCCGCCAGCCGCCCGTGTAAAGCCCGGCCTGCGGGACGAGCAGTCGGCATAAAGCGTGAACTGCGAAACTATGAGCATCTCTGCGCCGGCCTTGTCCGGAGAAAGGTTCATTTTGCCGTTTTCGTCCTCAAAAACGCGGAGTCCGCATATCCTGTCCGCAATTTTATCCGCTTCCGCCTCCGTATCGCCTACAGAAACTCCGAGAAGTACCAGAAAGCCCTTCCCGATTTCTCCGACAGTCCCGCCGTCCACTGTTACGGAGGCACTTTTTACTCTGGTTACAACCGCGCGCATAAATATGTTACTCCTTATTCAATGAAATCAGTCCTATAATTATAAAACCCGTCAGTCTCCCGCCCGCGTTATCTCCGAAACACCGGAAACCGTTTTGAGCCGGCTCATTATAACGTCCAGCTCATCCGTGTTCTTGACTTCAAGCGTAACTACTGCCGTGGATTTAACTCCGTCAAGATCCCGTGCCGTCAGGCTGAGCACCTTTGCGCTCAGCGAATTGAGCACCGTCGCGATGTCCATTACAAAGCCGCTCCGCTCTCTGGCAAGTATTTTGATCGTCGTCACATAGCTTTCGCTCGGGGCACTCGACCAGCTGACATTGATCCAGCGTCCGCCGTCAACAGGATCGTCCTTGCTTGAAAGGTAGTTTTTGCAGTCCGCTCTGTGAACGGAAACCCCGTATCCGCGCGTTATGAAGCCGACAATTTCGTCGCCCGGAACAGGGGTGCAGCAGCGCGAGAACTTGACGAGACAGTTGTCCAGCCCTTCGACCAGAACGCCGTGGACATTCTGCTTTTCGGCCTGCTGTGCCTTGCGCTGTTCGGCCTTCTCGGTCATTTTTTCCAGCGTATTCTTCTGTGCGGGCTTCTGGCTCCTGTTGATTTCATCCTTGATCTTATTGACAACCTTGGTGGCGGTAATCCCGCCGTAGCCTATCGATGCAAAAACATCGTCAAACGAGAAAACGGCAAGCCTTTTCAGTATGCCGGGAAGCATCTCATCGTCCATAACAGCCGACATCGGTATTCCCACGGCCCGCAGCTCACTTTCGAAGGCCGCCCTGCCGTTCACGATATTTTCCTCGCGCTTTTCTTTTTTGAACCATTGCTTGATTTTTGTCCGCGCAGATCCGCTCTTTGCGATCTTCATCCAATCGCGGCTCGGACCGGGCGCGGATTTTGATGTTAAGACCTCTACAATGTCTCCGTTTTGCAGCACTCTTTCGAAAGGGACTATCCTTCCGTTCACTTTCGCACCGACCATCCTGTTGCCGATGGCGGAGTGTATTCCGTAGGCAAAATCAATAGGCGTCGCCCCGGCGGGGAGATTTATCACATCGCCCTGCGGAGTAAACACGAAAACCTCGTCCGAGAACATGTCGATCTTGAGATCATGGATAAAATCCTGAACGTCGCTGTCCGCCTGGGTTTCAAGAAGCCTGCGCACCCATGCAAACTTCTCCTCGTCGCCCTGCTTAACTCCCTGATCACCGGATTTGTATTTCCAGTGGGCCGCGATTCCGTATTCGGCGGTGTGATGCATATCCCAGGTCCGAATCTGCACCTCGAAGGGAATACCTTCGGAGCCGATGACGGTTGTGTGTATGCTCTGGTACATATTCGGCTTAGGCGTGGAAATATAGTCCTTGAACCTTCCCGGAAGCGGTTTGTACATATCGTGTATATGCCCGAGTACGTTGTAGCAGTCGGCTATGTTATCCACTATGACTCGGAACGCGCAGAGGTCGAAAATTTCGTTTATCTGCTTATTCTGCGAGTACATTTTTCGATAGATACTGTATATATGCTTGATCCTGCTGGATATTGTGCCATTTATGCCCCAGTCGTCCAGCCTCGATTTTATCTTCTCCTCAACGCTTACCATAAAGGATTCCAGAGTTACCATCCGTGCTGAAAGCGCATCCGTGACCTCCTTGTACCCCACCGGGTCAAGGTATAAAAGAGAGAGGTCCTCAAGCTCCCATTTGACCTTCTGCATACCAAGCCTATGCGCGATGGGAGCATAAATCTCCATCGTTTCCAGCGACTTCGTGCGCTGCTTTTCTTTAGTCTGGTACTGCATCGTGCGCATATTATGCAGCCTGTCGGCAATTTTTATCAGAATGACTCTTATGTCTTTCGCCATCGCCATAAGCATCTTGCGGATGTTCTCCATCTGCTCGTCTTCTTTGCTTGTATACTGGACGCGCGTCAGCTTTGTAACGCCCTCGACCAGATCTGCAACGGTTGCGCCGAAACGCTTTGCGATATCGGCATGTGTGAGCTTGGTGTCCTCGATGCAGTCGTGCAGAAGCGCGGCGACGATGGAGTCCTCGTCAAGGCCCATCTCGACACAAATTTGCGCTGCCGCTATAGTATGAGTTACATAGTCTGAGCCTTCCCTGCGCTTTTGCCCTTCATGAGCCGCTTTTGCGCACTCGTAGGCCGCGCGGATGCGCGCGATATCCGCCGAGGGATTCGCGTCACGCACCGCCTTTTCAAGCTGTTCATACATTTTTTCAGGGTCCTGATATTCGCTCCTGCCGTCTTCCTGCATAGCCTTACCTCTATAACCTTGTCTGTATAATCTGAATTTCTGCGCACATTGCTTCAGCTCCACAGGCGCCGAAACAGCGGTGATCTGTCAAGCTCGGTCTTTTCGCCGTTCTGGCTAACAGAGCACAGAACCCTCCCGTCGGATACGCTCAAATCGAGCAGGCCGAGCTCGCTTAGTATCCGGATGCCGAGACACAGCATAATGGGGTCCATTGAATCAAAGCCGGTCCAGCGCGCGCAGCCTCCGTATTTCAGCTCAAGCCGCCCGCCAAGCCGTCCGATACCGCGCCAAAGATTTATAAGCTCATGTCTCTGGGGACGGAGCAGGCGGAGCTCATCCATATTCATGCCACTATCTTCAATTATGCCGCGGCATATCTCCGGCACGGCCGACTTGCGTATGTCGGCAACAAGAAGCTGGACGCTTTTACGCTGATGAAAGTCATTGATTTGGGGCGTAAAGCATATATCTACGGTCTCGCCCTCACAGACGCCTAGAATCTCCGCAGTGCGCGAAAAGAATACACAATCGAACTTAACTCCGTTTTTTGTAATGCGCAGACGCAAATGTCTGCCGTTTCCGATAGGCATAACGGTTTCCAGTACGGCGCCGAATATGCACAACAGCGCCTGCTCGTTCCCGCATCCGCAGGGCTCAAGCTCCGAAAGGGCTGCGACATTCTCTACGCTTAACGACGCAGTGTCGCATATGAGCACCTCAGGTTCGAGTTCAGGATGCGCCGTCGGTGGATTCAAGCTGTAATAGTCGGCGAGAGCTTTTTTGAAAGACCCAATATTCTCCGGTTTTATGTTCAGCCCGGCGGCGAATGCATGGCCCCCAAAACTTTCCAAATGCTCGGAGCATGCGGAGAGCGCCTCGAACAGGTTAAAATCGCTGTAGCTTCGGCACGAGCCCTTTCCGTTTTCTTCGTCGACGCAGATCATTATCGTCGGAAGCTTATATTCCTCCGTCAGCCGTGACGCCGCTATCCCCACAACGCCGGGATGCCATGAGCAGCTTTCCAGAACTATCGGGCTTTTAGGCTCGGTATCGGAGAGTGCCGCAATCGCATCCTCCCAAACCTGCGTTTCAAGCTCCTGCCGGCGGCGGTTGAGAGCGCAAAGCTCTTTCGCCCAGAGCTGTGCTTCTGCATAGTTCTTTGAAAGCAGCAGCTTTGCAGCCGTCTCTGTCCGGCAAAGCCGTCCCGCGGCGTTAATGCGCGGTGCCAGAGTGAATCCCACCGTCGACGCCGCAATCGGCTTTTTTGAGGTGCCCGCTTCATCAAGCAGGGCCGCGAAACCCGGAAGCGGGTCACTTTTCAGCTTTTCAAGCCCGGAGTACGCGAGAAAGCGGTTTTCACCAACAAGCGGCATAACGTCCGCTATTGTCCCCACCGCTATGAGATCGGAATAGCGTGCAAGCGGCACGGCAGAGCTTTTTTCCAGAGCGCAGACAAGCTTGAAAGCAACTCCCACTCCCGCAAGCTCCTCGAAGGGATACTTTGAATTGGGACGCTTTGGGTCAATTACCGCCAAGGCATCCGGTAGAAGCTGAGGACACTCGTGATGATCTGTTATTATCACATCCATTCCGAGACTTTTTGCATATTTTGTCTCTAAAACGGCCGTTATTCCGCAGTCGACAGTTACTATAAGCTCAATTCCTCTGCCGCGCAGAGCCTCGATCGCCTTTTTATTTATACCGTAGCCCTCGTCCAGCCTGTCGGGTATATATACCTCGCAGTCAAGCCCGCGGCTTTGGAAATAGTCATAGATCAAGCAGGCTGAAGTTATTCCATCCACATCATAGTCGCCGTATACCGCGGTTTTCTGCCTTAATTCAATTGCCTTTTCTATGCGCGAAACGGCTTTATCAATATCGGCTAGCAGCATGGGATCGCAAAGCAGCCCTATGTCCCGGCTGAGGTAGTTTGCGGCCTTTTCCGGCGAATCAAGTCCTCTTGCCTGCAAAACGCAGGCCAAAAGCATCTTTAGTCCTGCAGCCTTAAAATTACTGTCAATTTTGTCCGCAACACGCGGCATTTTCCAGTTAGTTTGTCCCATTATATTCCTTAATCCGCGTAACGTTGATACCTGCTCTGTGTTATCGCGGTTTTTTGTATCCCAGACACGGTTTTTTACAGAATTTTATTATAACAGATTAAAGCGCCGTGAGCAAGACGCAAGAGAAAAAAGGACTTGTTTGACAACGGGAGGATTAAGTGGTATAGTTCGATAATTAAAGTTAAACTATCCGCCTTGGACTCTCTGTTCAAGGCATTTTTATGAGCGCTATACCACTGCGCCTATATTGGAGAACGCATATGAAGACCGACGCCTCGCTGATGACAAAAGGGCCTATATACCCACAGATAATAAGTTTCGCCGTTCCTTTGTTCTGGGGTCAGCTTTTTCAGCAGCTTTACAACGTCGTGGACTCCGTTGTTGTCGGAAACTTTTGCGGCAGGAGCTCACTTGCGGCGGTCAGCTCGACAGGTGCGCTGGTTTTTCTGCTTGTTGGTTTCTTTAGCGGAACCTTTACCGGCTGCGGTGTCGTCATATCGAAATACTACGGCGCTGAAAGATACGATCTCGTGCGCACTGCCGTCCACACCTCCGTCGCCTTCGGTCTGGCAGCCGGAATTGCAATGTCTCTGATCGGTGTAGTTTTCACGCCGTATTTCCTCCGCTGGATGGGTACTCCGGCGGACGTCCTTCCCGAAGCCTCAACTTATCTTCGCATATATTTTGCAGGATCGATTGCGGTCACTCTCTTTAACTCCGCGGGTGGGATTTTTCAGGCGCTGGGCGACAGCAGGCACCCTCTTTACTATCTGATAACATCGTCGCTCACAAACGTGGCGCTGGATCTTATCTTCGTGGCCATACTGGATATGGGCGTCGCAGGCGCTGCGATGGCTACCGTCATTTCTCAATTTCTCGGGGCAGCGCTTGCTTTTGGCCGTCTTTTTGCAGTGAACGATATATACAAAATCCGTCTCCGCGAGATTCGGTTTGACGGGGAAATGCTGAAAGAAGAGCTTCGGACGGGTCTGCCGAGCGGTATCCAGAATTCGGTTATTTCAATCGCTAACATCGTTGTACAGTCAAAAATCAACTCCTTCGGAACGGCTGCGGTCGCCGGCTGCGGAGTACATTCCAAAATCGAGGGTTTTGCGTTCATCCCAATAACCAGCTTTTCCATGGCGATAACCACCTTTATTGGTCAGAACCTCGGCGCAGGCAAATATAAAAGGGCAAAAACCGGCGCGTGGTTTTCCATCGCCGTATGCTGCGCTCTTGCGGAGGGCTTCGGCCTTCTCTATTATCTCGCGGCCCCTGACCTCATATCGCTTTTTAACAGGGAGCCGGAGGTCGTCGCGATCGGGACTCTTGAAGCTCACACCATTTGCCTGTTTTATTTTCTGCTTGCGTTTTCTCACTGCGTCGCGGGAATTATGCGCGGTGCGGGAAGGGCAGCTGTACCGATGTTCACTATGTTCGGAATCTGGTGCGTGCTTCGCGTCGCATATATTTCTGCTGTAACTACCTTTGTCCCTGAAATAGTCATGGTCTTCTGGGCATATCCCCTGACATGGTTTCTGAGCGGAATTGTTTTCCTAATTTATCTGCTTAAATCCGATTGGGTACATAGCTTTGACAAGGGCCGACTGAACGTCCACCAATGATAAATACTTGATGCTGCTGGCAACGGCATCTGGAGTGTGCCGTTCGACCCGTCTCTCTTGACACGGTGCGCCCGGCGTGCTAACATACACTGTGTCGCCATCTTATATGCTTGCCGGTGTGGCGGAACTGGCAGACGCCCGGGACTTAAAATCCCGTGAGGATAACACCTCGTACCGGTTCGATCCCGGTCACCGGCACCACTCAAAATGAACCTCGAGCGTTCATACCAACAAAAACAGGCTGACATACCATCAGCCTGTTTTTGTTTCAACATCTACCACGATAAGCTATAATGTTATTGCTTAACAAAAAAAGAATATATGGGAGAAAAAAGATGAGTGTGCAGCTTGTTTATGAAGCCCCGGCAGCCAAAGATTATGTAAGCCTTCGATTACGGTCCGGGATGGGAAATAAAGATTTAAACAGAAGTCAAATTGCTTTGAATAATTCCTTGTTCATAGTATCCCTGTATGATGATAAAAAACTGATTGGCTTTGGCAGGGTAGTCGGTGATGGCGGTATAACTTATGTTGTGAGTGATATTATGGTAGACAGGGAGTACCAGCGGAGAGGCTATGCGGAACAAATCATGAAGGTTATCGACAGCTACTTTGATGAGAATGCACACGAGGACAGTTATATTTGCCTAATAGCAAATAGCCCCGCTGATTTGCTATATCTTAAACATCAATTTGAGTATTTGCCAGAAAACAAATGCGGAATGCTACGAAGCCAAGGCAAAAGTAATGGTAATTGTTAAGTTTTTATTGATAATAAGCTTGTTATTGCTTACAATGTAATACTCGCTTGCTTATGCCGAAGATCCTATTCTATCGCGTCCTGGTTTATCGTTATGAATGCACCACGTCGGGGCAAAGTCCGCTTTGCTCCGACGTTATTCTATTCTGGTGAACAAAATGACATCATCCGGTCGATCCCGAATCAAAAGCGCACTTTTTTGCCTATATCTGATATAAATCAACAGAAAATACTGAAAACTCATATAAAATTACAAGTCAAGCTAATTAAACTAAGATACGTTCTTAGGTCGAGGTCTATTATAATTCTGTAATACCGAATCACAATTCCGCATTGTCGAACGTCAAGATTGACTGAAAAAGCTTTATATAGTATAATGAACATATAAAAGAACTGATGGGCACGGGTTGAGTATTACTAAGAAAAGATGGCTTAAGTGCATTCATCCATGAATCCGGGGAATCAGAAAACAGAGCAACAAAATGGAGGTGCGTTAATATGAAAAGAGTAAATAAAGAATTGATAGATTTTTTTCAAATGCAGGATAGAGAAGAAAAAAACAAGCTTCTAGCGGATTATATAGCGGAGGCCGAAAAGCAGATCGGATTTGAAAGCACAGTGCCGGATAACGAGATCAGGCTCATTTGCGAGACAGACAAAGCGCTTCCCGGGACGCTCCAGAACTTTGCATCCATACTGTACGATAAGATATTGGAGGGCGTCTGCAATGTTATTGCAACAGCATGAAACTGTCACAGCTGGATATATTTACCACTTAAAGAACTTTAAACATAAGCAGTCAGATTGGCTACTAGCCGCCTTCCTGACTGCTTATTATTTTAGCTTTTTATTTATTTGCTTCCCTATAACCGAGAGCTGTGGATATCTGCGCAGCTGTGCTTTGGGTGAGAAGAATAGCGTTCTTAAACTCCTGAGACTGTACACTGTGAAACATGCCGACGATACCTACGGCATATTTGACCTGTCCAGAAATGTCCCGAATCGGCGCTGACACCGACTGCAGACCGATTTTGTATTCTCCATCTTCAACGGCATAATTCTGCTGACGAATAGCGGCAAGTTCGTATTCCATTTTCGCCCATGAAACCAGAGTTTGCGGAGTGTAAGCTGGGATAGGTCTGGACTTGAAAATCCGCATCGCTTCCGCCCCCGACATAGAAGCGAGAAACATCTTACCCTGGGAGGTACAGTGAAGCGGTAGTCGGGTTCCCACCTCGGAAACCACCCGCAATCCGGCACGGCTCTGTACCTGATCGATGGTAATGGCCTCGTTCCTGTTCAAAACAGACAAAAATACGGATTCGCCTGTTTTAGTCGATAGATGCTGCAGATACGGTCTCGATAGTTCTGAGACGCTCCAGCATCCGCTGACAGCGCAGCCATACTCGAAAAGACGAACCCCCAGAAAGTACCGCCCGTCAGACTGCTGCTCAACGACGGAAGATTCGCGCATGGTAGAGAGCAATCCGTACACGGTGCTTTTCGGACAGCCGGAGCGCTCGCTAAGCTCTGCCAGGCTGAGCGCAGATTTAGCCTCTGTCAGTATATCCAGCAGCCGAAATGCTTTTGCTACGGACAGAATAAGTGCATTTTCCTGTGGCATGATCAGCTCTCCTTCTACGGCATCAATACTAATTATTATAGCAGAAGAGGTTTGCATTATCAATTGCCGTTCGATGATAGCAATACATTGTTTGCTATTACCGGATTCCTTCACCGTGGCTTGACAAATTTGAGAGAATATGTTATTTCTTTCATAGAACGAATGAACAAATTAGTTAATTGTTCATTCGAGAGGAGCATTATGAAGGAACTGATTATGTCTGCCGCCATATCGATGTTTGCTAAATACGGATATAAGAAAACGACAATAGACGATATCGCAAATGAGCTGAAAATGTCGAAAGGTAATATGTATCGATATTTCATCAACAAGGAAGACCTTTATCATCAGGCGGTTACAAGCGTTCTTGACGGATGGAGAAACCATGTCCAACAAAAAGTGGGCCTGGTTGAGGACCCGCTTGAGAAATTTCGTGTCATGGCGGAGGTCGCAATTCATTACCCGGAAAAAAATAAGGATTTCTGCAATATCGTCCTGCAGGACCCCGAAATATTTTCCATTAGTCCGAAACAGGATAATTACCGGCCCTCAAACGAACCGGCCGAGCAAATGCTCAAATCAATACTTAAGCAGGCAGTGGACAGAGGTGTCTTCCGTGAGCTCAACATTGACTATACCGCCGAGCTGCTGTTTTCGGTATATATGATGTATCTTATCAGAATATATGGCAGTGGGGAGGGCGAACGAGGGATTGAACTTTATATGTACAGCGCGGATTTGATTCTGAACGGACTCAAAAAGTGACGCTTTGCGGCGTTGCTTTCTGACATAAATTATAGGGAGGAATTGCTGTGACTGAGGCAACTATTCAGGCTCTGGACGGGCTGCGCAGCCTGTCGACTCTCAAGTGGTACGTTATACCCCTGCTCTCCCTCGTTTTCTATGTTTACACCAAGGAGATTCATCTTGCGCGAAAAACGGCGAATTGGGACGCCGTGCTTGCCGGACTTACGGTTTTCGGTCTCGACTTTTTCAACGAGAGCTGGAACGGCTGGGTGCTGGCGCTTACGGGCCGCTCGGCGGTGTGGACCGCCCCGGGTGATACAGCCCTGAGAACGACAGTAGGCTGGAATATCGAAATCATGTTCATGTTCGCAATACTCGGCATAATCTTCTACTATTCCCTGTCGGAAGATAAAGGCAAAAAAGTACTGGGAATAAGCGAAAAGTGGCTTACGGCGCTGGCATACACCGCCCTGTGCGTGCTAATAGAATGCGTTCTCAATAAGGCGGGGCTGCTCATATGGGAATATCCCTGGTGGGAAAGAACCTTTGCCGGAGTCTGGCTAATTTACCTGCTTGGCTATTTCATTTTCTTTGCCGGCGCAAATATTATGATCGGCCTGAAAACAATGAAGAAAAAGCTCACAATGCTCGGCGTCATCTATGCGGTCCCGATAATAATGAACATAGTCGGGCTGGGCATCATGAACTGGAAATACTGAGCATTCCGCAAAGCTCCGGCTTCGGCACGCAACGGTGTCATAACCCGGACCATATACATATTCTTTTCAAGCCAATTCCAGCAAAAACGATTATAAAGCAGAAAGGACTCGCGCACCAAAAGTGATTTGGTGCGCGAATCTTTTTGTAGCAAATTAAGTCCGAGCCTATTGACCTGCGGAGCTCACCAGCTTCCGCCGCCTCCTCCCCCGAAACCTCCGCCTGAGAAACCTCCTCCGCCGAAGCCTCCGCCGCCAAAGCCGCTGTTGCTGCTCGGAGGGGGCGCGGGGCGCGAAACCATATTTGTATTCATGACCACCATTGAGTGGAACAACGCGCTCTGGAACACAAGCGGGGTGAAAACATCCCCCTGTCTGCCGTAATACCACTCTGGAGGCCTCATTGTGATGCCCTCAAATTTTTTAGCCCACTTGTCCGACACGCCCATAACATATGCATACGGAATAACGTCGTAAAAGTAAGACGGGTTTTCCTCGACCAGTCTCTCAAGGCGAGGCTTTTCGGCGACCTCAATGAAATTGCGGAACCCCAGCAGCTTGCCTAGTATATCGTTTCCCGCCGCTGTACGCTTACGCATGAAAATGCTCATCGTGTTGACAAGCGCCGCGGCAAGCGCCGTTACAACGCCCAGAAGCAGGAGCCCTGCAAAATAGAGATACGCCGTAAATATGAGAAGCAGAACTGTACCCGCAATGATGTTGAACAGGAGCCTCGAAACCCGGTTGAAGCCTTTGAGTCCGTTCCATTTTTCAATAGTTCGAAATATACCCGCAAACGGAGCCATTACGACGGCCGTCCCCAGCACGGAGAGTATAACGGATATTAATCCGCTGTAATAATCGACATTCTGCGAATAAAGCAGCGCGGCAAAGACGATAAGCGCCGACATAAAATAGGTCAGCTTGCGAAGCGCAAGCGACTTGGGATCGTACAGCCTTTTCTCCTTGGCCGAATACAGATCGTTTATCATTCCCCTGGTCGTGTCTATGGTGGTATAAAAGCTTTCTTTCAGATCGTCTATCTCGACCTCGCCGCCCCCGGAAAACAATTTGTTGAACATATATATTTCATACTTGTTACTGTTGGAGGGAAGATCCTTTTGCCTTATCAGTTTGAGCCTTCCGGTCTGGTCGATTGACAGATACCCCTTGGACGCCCAGTAGATAATCAGCGAAACCACATCCTTGTCATCGACCGAGGAGTCGATTATATACCCGGCCTCGGCCGACGTTATCGCATCCGGAGGGTAAAACTCAACGGGCTTCACCAGAACGGGGTCGCGCCCAAAGCGCAGAAACAGCAGCAGGGAAATAAGCGCAAACAGTACCGCAGCGGTCACAATTACGTTTGCCCATGGAAAAGGTGCGGGAATGTTGAAGTACCCTTCAGGCAGGTCGATCTGGAGCGAAAGCGCCTGGCCCGGTCCCAGCGTACCGTTAAGGGTGCCTGTAATCGTATTCCCCGATATAGCATACGAAACCGGAGCCTCCGCCGTTGAGGAATAGCTGCCTGAGAAGAAATGAACATTTAAGCTGTCAAACGCCTTCGGCAGGGTCACCTTGAAGCTCACGTTGCTGATATTGCAGTCCCAGTCCGCTCCTATCAGGTTATAGTATACAAAATCTCCGCTGTCGACCTTATCGTCTCCGAGGCTTTGCCTGTAGCCGATGCCATAGGTTTTGTTACCTGTTACGAGAGTATCCGGGTCACCGATTCTTATTACAAGGTTTCCGTTTTCCTTATATGTCTCAAACGGATAGTTCGGTACGGATACAGAACTTATTTTTGTGTGGTAAACTACCTTTTCAGAGGAACCGTTTTCGTTCCAGAGCATTTCCTGCGTATACGGTACATATCTGTATATCCCGTGCCGTGGCTCCGAAAAGTCAACCGAAACTGTTTCGTTAACGGTATATACATTGTCCTCCGCTATGCTGATTTCGGTTTTGTATGAGGAAATGTCGTAACCGCCCGAGGAAGCGGCCATTGCCGGCTGTTTCAAAACTCCCGCTAAGCAGATCAGAACGATCGGCAGCAGGCAGGCGGCAAGGACTCGCCGTCTCGCGAGGTAAAGACTATTTTTCATCAAGCGGTCTCTCCCATCAATTCAAAACTGTACCTTTACGTTTTCTCTTTCAGCCGTATTGATTTCAAACATCGGCTCATGCCTGAAGCCGAACATCGAAGCAATGATCACGCTCGGAAAAGACTCGATTTTAGTATTGTAATCTCGTACAACCGCGTTGTAGTACTTTCTCGAGTTCGCTATGTCGCCCTCAGCCACTTGAAGCTGCCTCTGCAAATCCATAAAATTTGTGTTTGCTTTCAGGTCGGGATAGGCTTCTGAAAGCGCAAAAAGTGACTTGAGTGTGTCGGTCAGCGCGTTTTCGCCTTCTATTCTGCCCTCAACGGTGGTGGCGGAAGCGGCCGAGTTTCTAGCTTTAATTACTTTTTCCAGCGTTCCCGCTTCATGCGCCGCATAGCCCTTGACGGTTTCAACAAGGTTCGGTATTAGGTCATATCTTTTTTTCATAAAGACATCCATGGTGGAGAATGCCTCCCTCACCATGTTTCTGATTTTAACAAGCCCGTTGTAAGCCGAGACGGCCCAAAGCAGAATTATGGCAATTACACCTATGGCAATATAGACTCCGGTCATAAAAACACCTTCCGATCTTTTCAGTTATTTATCTGTTATGAATGACAGATATTATAATATATTATACCTACACGCCCGTATAATGCAATATAATGATTGTTTGCCTCATAACAGCTTTGCCGGTCCGATCTTAATACTTTTCCGCAGAGCTGTTTTTTGACGGATATTCATGATAAAATATAGCGTAACCGAAGCAAGAAGCCATATCTGGGCGCTACGCGGAATATACCGCCCCTTACAGCCGAATAATAGTGCTATAGACCGCTTTGCAACCAAACCGGAGGTGCCGTTTTGAAAAAGTTAGTTTTAATTATCTGCTTTACTATCATCGTCTCTTTGCTTTTCGGCTGCGTTTTCAGGCAAAATTCAGAGCAGCCGGCAGCATCCTCTGGCGCCGGAGCTTCCCCTTCCGCAAGTGCAGGCCTTGAGGTTCCGAAGGTTGTGGATTACTTTCCTGCGCGCGAAAATGTCCGCTACGTCTATCAAGGAGACGGAAACGAGTATGCCTCCTACGACGTTTATACGGATTATAGCTCCACCTCAAAAATTCAGCAAAGAATCAACAACGGCGGAACCGAGCTTGTGCAGGTCATCGAGCTTTCGAATGGAAAGGCCGCCTGCGTTTTCAGCCGAGAGGAATGCTATTATCGCGAGAATTTTCTAGATAAAACCGATGGTAGCGAGGAAATACTTATGCTGGAACCGATTACTGCTGGAACGTCCTGGAAGCTGAATGACGGCAGCGTAAGAACGATAAATGGAATTGATGTCGGTATTGACACTCCTTCGGGTTCTTACTCAGCGGTCGCGGTAGAAACAATATACGCGGATGGCGGAAGCATGACCGATTATTACGCCAGAGGCATAGGTCTGGTGAAAACCGTCAGCAAAGGAGAAGGCTACACGGTGAACTCCTCGCTTTCCGAAATACAGGAAAATGCCGAGTTCAGTCAAAGTGTCCGCTTCTACTATCCGGGTGAGAATGACGTCGTACTTTACTTCAGAGACCGGGAGCTAAGCTTCAAAACCAACGATGTCACATGCTCTGTGATTGAAAGCGCCTACAAGGAGCGGTTTGAGAATCAGCCCGGCAGAGTATTTCCCGAAAACGCCGACATAAACAGTCTGTATCTGAATGATGACGGCACGGTCTGTCTGGATTTGGATAAGGACTTCATAAATGAAATGAACACGGGCGCCGCTGGTGAAATGCTGATCCTGCAGTGCCTTGCCAACACCTTCGGCTCTTATTACGGCTCGGATAAGCTTATTCTGACCATAGACAACGGGCTTTATGAATCCGGGCATATCAGGCTTGAAAAAGGCCAGGTTCTAAGCGTAAAAACTGAGGGCAGCGCCGAAATCAGCTGATTCTGAAAAACAAACGCTTAAGCGCTGCTTTTCCGGCGGCGCTTTTTCATTCTCCTGGCACGGGTAATTTCCTTTTTCGGCAGATAATATTTGTATTGATTATATGCGGACATGAATCTATAATATTTGACATATAACTGACAGAAGGTAACCCAATGAGCAACACTTTCAGCGCGCTTAAGCATAAAAGCTACCTGTATTATTTTATCGGAATGTGTTTTTCCACAACGGGCACATGGATGCAGAACATTGCCCAGCCGTGGCTAGCCTATAAGCTTACAAATTCCGCTTTCCTGCTCGGCCTCGTCAGCGCAATGCAGTTTTTGCCGGCGCTTGTTCTGTCCCTATTTGCGGGAGTGCTGGTCGACAGATTCCCCAAGAAAAAGCTTCTCATCATCACGCAATCGGCTTCGCTAGCGGTGACGGGCACTTTAGCGCTGCTTGTATACTCCGGAAACATACAGTATTGGCACCTTCTGGTCACCTCTCTGATGCTAGGTCTTGTAAACACCCTTGACATGCCCGTCAGACAGTCGTTTATAGTCGAATTGGTGGGGAAGGAGGACCTAATGAACGGAATTGCGCTCAATTCCGCAACTTTCAATCTTGCGCGCACCATAGGCCCAGCGATTGCGGGACTCGTCATGAAATACTTTGGCATTGCGGCCTGCTTCCTCGTTAATTCCGCAAGCTTTGCGGCAGTGCTGGCCAGTCTGTTTTTTATAAGGCCTATGACGGTCATCGAGCCCCCCGAAAAGGGGGCCGGCATCTTCAGGGAAATCGGGGACGGCCTCAGGTATATCTATGAAAATAAGATACTTTTTGTTGCTGTAATAATAATGGCGGTCATAGGTACCTTTGCGATGAACTTCAACGTGCTCGTTCCGGTGTTTTCAGTCGAAGTTCTGCATCAGAGCGAAACAGGTTATGGGCTTCTGATGTCCTGCATGGGAATCGGTTCGTTCTTCGGCGCCATGCTGATTGCGTCGATAAGCAAGTCCGGTCCGAAAAAATTCATTATGTACGTCGTGCCGGTTATCGTCGCGGTTTCTCTCGCACTCACGGGTTTTACGAGCGTATATGCGCTGACGGGAATAGCGCTGGGCGTGACTGGCTTCTTTTTCATAATGTTTTCGTCAAACGCGAACTCCACAATGCAGATGAACACGGAGAGCGGCTATCGCGGGCGCGTAATGAGCGTTTACGCCCTTGTCTTCTCAGGCTCAACGCCGCTCGGCAACCTCTACGCGGGAGCGATTACCGAAAAGTTCGGCTCAAGAATTGGAATCATCGCCTGCGGTGGGATCATACTTGTCCTTTTGATCCCGATCTATATTTACATCAGCCGTTTAAAACTGAAGAAAGAGCTTCCCGATAATTGACCCCCTGATTGTTGTCTTCCAGTTGGCGGTATTTTTTGCACAAAGCCTCCTCGACGCGCGGAAAGCGCCGGAGCTCATTGGGAAATATTATTTTTGTTGAAGATACCCTATGAACCGGTATATAATAGAATCGACGAAAAATAAAGCCGTACAGGTGATGACAAATGCTGGGTAAAGATAAGGTACTGCGCAGAAAAGGCTGGTTTATCCGGCGTTCATATTACTTTGACCGTAGGCTGGATTATTCCCGCCGGTACATAAAGGTGCTTATTGCTGTCGCGTGCCTTATTAACCTACTACTGCTGATTCCCGATTTGCTGCAGATAAAAAGCGCGGAGTACAGATTTGATATTGCGCTGCTACGGGTCCTATTCTCGCTGCTTCTTTTGTTTATATGCACAAAAATTGACTCCATTGCTTCTTTCAGAAAGCTTTCGGTCATCATATCGATCTGTGAGCTGCTGGCCGCTGGGGTTTTCTTTGCCGTATTCAGCCTGTACGCCAGCCCAAGCTTCATGATACAGGCCATGGGGCTGATTATTCTAATTCTGGTCATATTTCTTGTTCCCAATCACTGGGTGTATATGCTTTCGGTATCCATAATATCCGCAGTCGGCTTTTTCCTATGCGCCTCGGCATTTATAGGTTCCATAGATGCCACAGAATTTGCCGCCGCAACCGCATATATCGGAATAACCATCCTGCTCTGCTCCATATCTGCAGGAAACTCCGAGAGACATCAGTACAGGGAATTTTTGGTTAAAGATGAGCTGGAGCGCATAAGTAAGACAGATTTTCTGACGCATACCGCCAACCGGCTCAAGCTCAGTGAGGACGCGGCTAAGTGGATAGATTTCTGTAAAAGGCAGAATCTGCCGCTCTCTCTCGTTTTTTTCGATGTTGACGATCTAAAAAACATAAACGATCGTTACGGTCATTCCGCGGGAGACAATCTTCTTGCTGGCCTTGCAAGACTGACCCAGTGTCAGCTGCGGAGTACGGATGTTCTGGCACGCTGGGGCGGGGACGAATTCGTCATGCTTCTTCCCAGCGTATCCATTGATAACGCCATTGCTCTTACAGAGAGAATCGAGCTGAGCGTCAGGGAGAACATACTTATCGATGGAGAAAAAATCACATGCAGCTTTGGGGTTGCTGAAATGAAAAAGGACTCTACGTTCGAGGATCTTGTCCGTGAGGCCGATAGTCTTATGTACAGCGCAAAGCAACGTGGCAAGGATATGGTCCAATACTCAAAATAACGCGCTCCCGGTAAATATAAAGCGCCGCTCCATAGTGAGCGGCGCTTTACGCGTCTGATACCGGTGGTGAATTTTCAAAAGCGGCGGGTAAAAACATCGGTATCCTCAAGCAGTTCTTCGATCGTATCTATCCCGAGCCTGCGCAGCAGCTCTATTACGTAAGGATTCTCAACGGGGGTAGCATAAGGTGACCTGTCACCATATGCCTCTACGAGCGTAGTTCCCTTTTCCGCCCCTGTGACCGATCTCGGACCTCCGACACAGCCTCCGACACAGCCCATGCCCTCATAGAAGTTTGCTTCCTGCTTTCCAGCTAGAAGCTCGTTCATCATTTCTCTGCAGGCCGGAACTCCGTCCGCCTGCTTAGTACGTATTGAAACGGGCCTTTTCGGATTCAGCCTGTCGAGCGTCTTTTCAACGGCTTCGCTGACGCCGCCCTTTCTGGCATAGATTCTTCCTCCTCTGGATGAGTGATCCTTTTCACTGTCCTCCAATGCCGCGGGATCGACTCCAAGCGCCTCGAAGATATCCTGGACCTCCCTAAAGGTCAGTACAAAGTCGACCGCCCCCGTCAGGTCCTTTTCCCTTGCTTCGGCTTTCTTTGCAAGGCAGGGTCCGATGAAAACCGTCGTTGCGTCCGGGTGCAGGAGCTTTACCGTTCTCCCGCACGCTACCATCGGCGAGACCGAGCCCGGCACATGGGGCATAAGCTCGTTGTAGACCTTTCTGATCATTGCGATCCACATAGGACAGCAGCAGCTTGTGAGCTGATAGTCTTGCTCCGTGCGTATGTTTCTGTCAAACTCAAGGGCCTCTTTTAGAGTCAGAATATCCGCAAAAAGCGCGACCTCCAGCATACCGTCGAAACCAAGCCTCTTGAGTGCAGTACGAAGCTTTCCGGGCGTGACCTCAGAGCTGAACTGTCCCAGAAAGGCTGGCGCTATCAGCGCGTAGGCAGGGCCTTCCGACGACCGCACCGCCTTCAGCGCGGCAACGGTCTCTGTCGACTCCACAAGCTTTTTGCTCTCGCAGCCATCGATGCAGCGTGCGCAGCCGAAGCACAGCTCCGGGTCGATTTTAATCCCGCCGGCGCCATTCTCGCTAATAGCGCCGAAGGGGCACCTTTCGACGCACCGGCTTGCCTTTTCCTGCGGGCAGTCGCACCCTCCGGCTTTTATTACAAGAGGGTGTTTCCTTGGATTTAGCAGGCAGTCCAGCTGATAGGCGTCGTAGTCTACGCCTGCTTTCATGTCCTTGTCTCCCCTGAGAGTGGAGGAAACAAGCTCATCATACAATTCCTTAAAGGTCTTCATCTCTGTCCCTCCTATCTGTATAAAACATTAATGATCTCTATGCAGCTGTAAGTTTATGGAGCTACGCTTCAAAAATACCATGTTGTATTTAAGCGCGGCAGATGCTGCCGGCCATACTATCGGTTTATCACTGCTTCCTGTGTGAGCCGTCGCAGAACGGCGGATTGCCGGTAAGGCCACAGGAGCAGAGCGTCAGTCTCTGTCCGGCATAGATTGGTGTACCGTCGCAGGAAAGGAGTTCTGCCGGCCCCTCAATTATATACGGCCCGTTCTTTATGGCTCTGATTTTTATCGCTTCAGGAATATTCTTCATGTTTTCGACTGATCCCGGGCCCTTTGCAAGCTCAGGATTGACCCTTGACCCTTCTGTTAGGGAATATCTGAGCGCGCCCGAAGGACACTTGTCGATACACCTGATTATTTCCTCCGGCTCAGCGCCGTCGACACTGACCCACGGGCGCTTTTCCGCGCAGAAAACGTCCGGCAGGGTACGCAGGCAGATTCCCGGATGAGAGCACTGCTCGGGGTACCAGTAAACAACTATATCCTTGTTTCTGTATTCTTTCATATTTCAGCGTCCTGTCATAAATTAATTTTGCCGCCTTTTTAGGAATAATATCACAAGCCGCCCCAATAAACAACCACTCCTCTCTATTTGAAAATCACTCCGGCTATGCTATAATAACGGCTAAACAATCAGGGAGGCTAAGTATGGAAATAAAAACAGTATCGATAATAGGTTTGGGAGCGCTTGGCATCCTGTTCGGCGGTCATCTTTCCAGGCGTATTCCCAAGGAGGATCTGCGCATAGTCGCAGACAGTGAAAGGATTTCAAAATACCGCAGGGACGGGGTTTTTTGCAACGGTGAGCTCTGCAGCTTCAACTACGTTTCACCGGACGAACCTGTCCGCCCCGCGGACCTCCTCATTATAGCAGTAAAGTGCGGTGGCCTGACTGCCGCTATTGAAGAGGCAAAAAATCAGGTCGGATCCGAAACTGTGATTATATCCCTTCTTAACGGAATAAGCAGCGAGGAGATAATCGGACGCACTTTCGGTATGGATAAAGTGCTGTATAGTGTCGCGCAGGGCATGGACGCAATTAGGGTCGGGAACAGTCTCACATATAAAAACATGGGTATTGTGTGCTTTGGAACAGCCTTGCCAGACGACAGCGGTGAAAAAGTGGAGGCGGTCAGGCGCTTTTTTGAAAAGACCTCCCTACCCCACGAAGTTGTCCCCGATATGCGCAGGAAGCTTTGGAGCAAATTTATGCTGAACGTTGGCGTCAATCAGGTTTCCGCGGTGTTCGGGTATGATTATGGCGCAATTTGTGAAACCGGCCCCGCAAAAGAAATGATGATATCTGCGATGAAAGAAGTCCTCTTGCTTTCGGATAAGGAAAAAGTCCCTCTCAAGGAGACGGATATCGATTATTGGCTTCGTGTACTTGACGGGCTTGACCCTCGCGGAAAGCCCTCCATGCTACAGGATATTGAGGCAAAAAGGCACAGCGAGGTCGAGCTTTTTTCGGGAACCGTCCTTGAACTGGGCGGGAAGCACGGAATCTCCTTTCCTGTAAATCAGCTGCTCTACGATAAAATTAAAGCGATTGAAAGCACCTTCTGATATAAACCGCCGTCCGCATAAGGGCAGCGGTTCACCTTCGTGATTTAGTTACGGTCGCACTATAACAAAGCTGCTATAATTAATACGTTCTTCACTCATAGCGCGGCCTGCATTGTCTGGCGAGACAGCGCTGATATAAAGGCGGCAAATCTCGTTTTAACGGAGGTATATTATAATGAGCAGTGGTTTCTTAGGAATGTTTGGCGGAGGAAAATTTATAGCGCCGGAGGGAAGCTCCCTCACTGTCAAAAAGTCCCGCTGTCCGCAGAATCATCCCTGTCCGTCTGTCAGGGTCTGCCCTGTGGGAGCTTTGTCACAAAAGGGCTTCGCAGCACCGACGGTAGACAAAAACAAATGTATAAAGTGCGGTAAATGCACAAAGTCTTGTCCAATGGCGGCTCTGGTTTTTGAATAGGTACGAAAACCAAAATCCGCGCCGGATTTGAAAAAGCGCCGTCCGTTTTACATGTGACGGCGCTTCTGTTTTTGAGCGGTCATTCCCGCTCGAAAACTGTGCTTGCTTTTTTATAACCTTGTGCTATTATAGTTTCATTGTAAAAAAGAGGTAGCATAAATATGGATCCCAAACGCAAGTCAATTTTGCAGATGGTTCTGTGCGCGACGATGTGGAGCACGGGCGGAATCTTCATAAAGCTCATACCGTGGAACGCCTTCGTCATCGCGGGCTTGCGAAGCCTTATCTCGGCCGGAACAGTATATCTGTTTCTGCGCATTTTCAAAATCAAATTCAGGTTCGGGCGCCGTTCGGTGTTGATGGGAATTTTCATGTCCCTGACATTCAGTTGCTTCGTGCTGGCAAACAAACTTACAACTGCCGCAAACGCAATCGTTTTGCAGTTTACCGCACCCCTGTTTCTTATGGTCTTTTCGGCGCTGCTATTCCGAGAAAAATTTCGCAAAGCCGACATCGTGGCCGTGGCGTTCACGATGGGTGGAATTACCCTCTTTTTTCTTGACAGTCTCTCCGGAGGCTATGTCCTCGGCAATATAGTCGCAATCATGGCAGGCGCCGTTATGGCGGTCATGTACCTCATTATCGGGAAGGCCGACGAGGAGACCCGCATGGGAGGTATGCTTCTGGGTCATCTCTTCACAGCGGCGGTCGGGATACCCGTGGCCTTCTTCGTATCCACTCCCGTAAGTACTGTTTCCGTTTTATGCATAACAGCCCTCGGGGTCATCCAACTCGGAATTCCATATATTCTTCTAGTTCTTTCGAGCAGGAACTTCCCCCCTCTGGCTTGCTCACTGCTGGGTGCGATCGAGCCGCTCCTGAACCCGGTCTGGGTCTTTCTTTTTACAGGAGAGGCTCCCGGCATTCCCGCTCTGATCGGCGGTGCCATTGTAATCTCCGCCGTTACGCTATGGTGTGTCTGGCAAAACAAACACGCCCCGTCAAAAACGGGTACGGAAAGCTGCGCCTGAGTCTGTTATAATAAAAAAATGCCGCCTTGAAGGGCGGCATTTTTTTATTCGGTCTCACCATATGCGGGCTGAGGCAGCGCCTCACACGGAGCTTGTGAGCTCCTTCAGCTTTTCAACGTACTCCAGCCTGAGCGCAACGAGCTTGTCTGTCATATCAGAACAACTCTGTGTTCCTTTGCCCCGGGTAACCTCCCTGTATTCCTTGTATAGCGCAAAGCGCGAATCATAAAACTCGTCCTTCAGCTTTTTTGCTGCTTCAGCGGTTTTCGGGTTTGTCACCGCCGCGTACTGAAGCTTATATTCGTTCACGCTGAGGGGATTCGTCCCGTCTGAATAGTCGTGGTTATCATACTGCGTAATATTGATTTTCCACCCGCATTCAGAGCAGTTTTCGAGATCCTCAAAATCCTCAAATTCCAGCTTACCGCATACCGGGCATGTTATGCTGGCTTTTCCCATAATCATATCCACCTTTTCATAATCAGTATGTAGCCAAATTTTATCACATATTAGTTTATTATGCTATAAATCTGCATAAATTTCTTTTAAAAAAGCGGACGATTTTACATGTTGTACTCATGAATATACACTGTTGCGCGGCAGATAATAAAATTGCTTGTAAAGCAGGAGGTGTAAATATGAGCAACAGTGAAATCCGCGAAAAGCTGAAAAACCTGAAAATGGAAGCAGCAGCCGAAATCGGCATGACTCAGTTTGTCAAAGAAAACAACGATCATTATAAAGGCGATGTGCCCTCAAAGCTCAATGGCTATCAGGGAGGTCCTATAGGCGGGCAAATGGTAAAAAAAATGATTGCGGCCGAACAGCAGAAATTTGAAGGCTGAGGTCTTTAACAGATTTAAGGAGATCGTTTAATTATGGAGCACAGAGGAACCATACCCGAGGGTTCGGGTCCGAATCGGAGATATACTCAGAAAAAGCGCTTCATTTCGGAGACTAACGCCAGGCATATGAGCGCAGAGGAGCTTCTAAGTAGCGCCGAGCCCGAAAGGGATTTTGTCGAGCTTGAGGGCGGCTTTACGATGTACCCATCCGAAATACTCGGATTTTCGGACGGCAATGACAATCCCGTATAACGAAACTGCCGTGCGGTCGTTTGACAGTACGGCAGTTTTTTGCCCAACTCATGTCAGGTTCACTTGACATGTCTTGCTGTTTTTGCTATATTGAATGTAAGGTATACATTACACAGCTTTGGGGGGTGAGCTCATGCAGAACAAGGTCAGAGCATTTCGGGAGGAACACGGACTAACTCAGAAAGAGCTGGGCGAGCGTTTGGGAGTTTCCCGTCAGGCGATAAACGCGATCGAAACCGGCAGGTTTGATCCGTCAATTTGGCTTGCATATGATTTAGCCCGCCTGTTCGGAATATCCATCGAGTCTTTATTTCTTTTCAGGGAGGTCGACAGAAAATGAGAAGCCTGTTAAGACGGCCGTCGGTCAATGCGGTATGCATCAGTCTGTTCACCGCGTTTTATGGTCTGATTTTTATTTTGACTTCAGGTCACGGGGAGTTTCAGGACCTGCTGTATTACAGCCGCACTAGTAACGGAAAAGCTTCTTTTCTGAAAAGCTTCAGCAGCTTTCTCGCCGCAGGTCATCAGGCATACATTGCTTACGCGCTCATCGCAATCACCATAGTGGTTGTCGTCCTGCTGCTCATTAGGCGGCATCCTTACGACGAGTACCACATTTCGCTGCTCAGCGGATGTCTTGCTGTGGCCGTTGTGCTCACTATGATTGCCATTGCAATTTTTTACCTTGCGATTTTGAGCGAGTCCAACGGCATAGTCGAGAAGTTTACGCTTTTTATCACAATACACTGGACGGTAGTTGTGCTGGCCGATCTGTCCTTCGTGCTTTTGTGCAGGTGGAGATAGCGCAGTGAAAATCGTGCTTATTCAGCCCAAAATGATAAAACGTCCCATGGATACTGAGCTAAAGACCCGCATGTCTCCTTCGCTTGCGCTTCTTACGCTTATGAGACTGACTCCGGAGGGGCACGAAACGGTAATGATAAACGAAAATACTGAAAAAATCGACTTTAGCTGTGCCGCCGACCTTGTAGGCATAACGATCACTCTCGATGCGCTGCCACGGGCCAGGTTCATCGCCGAGCAGTTCCGCAGGCGCGGTATCCCTGTCGTTGCCGGCGGTATTCATGTCACCTGCAGCCCTGAAGACTGTCTTCCCTATTTTGACGCAATATGCATAGGCGCCGCGGAGAGGGTATGGGCGCGGATGATTGAGGACGCCGCCGCAAACGAGCTTCAAAAAGTATATCATGATATGGAAAGTTTTCGCGGCAAAGAGATCGCGTCCCCGCTCTACGGCGCTATCGATAGCCGTAGATACCTCTACTCCAACGTCGTATCCGCAAGCCGTGGCTGCCCGAACCGCTGTGACTTCTGCTATAACAGCGCTCGCAGCAGAGCTTACATACAGCGTCCTCCGGCGGACGTTATCCGCGATATAAAATCGCTCAAAACCCGGCATGTGCTGTTTATAGACGACAACTTTATCGGCGTGCCATCCCATACACGAGAGCTGCTCACCCTGATGATGGGCCTTAACCTGAAGTGGAGCGCTGCTGTGACGACCAGGATACTAGATTATCCCGATATACTTGACCTTATGGCGGAAACGGGCTGCCAAAGCCTGTTTATCGGGTTCGAGTCAATCAATAACACCGCTCTCAAGGGTGTCAACAAGGACAACCAGTTCGAAAAATACGAAAAGCTTGTTAATGCCATACACAGTCGTGGAATCATGATAAACGCGAGCATGGTATTCGGTCTTGACGGCGACGATTCCGGGGTATTTGCAAAAACTCTGGACTGGCTTTTAAAAAATAGAATCGAGACTTTGACCTCTCACATTCTGACTCCTTACCCGGGTACTGAGCTATACCAACGCATGGAGGCGGAAGGGCGGATCATCGACCACGACCTTTCACATTACAACACCGCGCATGTTGTTTATAAACCTGAAGGAATGACGGCGGATGAGCTTTACGCGGGTTATCTGTGGATGTACCGGCAGTTTTATTCATTCCGCAATATTATTCGCCGCTATCCCCGGCACAAAGCTCAGCGCAAGCCTTATCTCCTGTTCAACCTCTGCTACCGTAAATTCGGCAGCTTCACTTCGGCGCTTGCACGGCTTGTCCCCATGAGTATGCTCGGGCGCATCGCAGCATGGATATCTTACCGTACTTAGCTGAAATACCCTGCTGTACAAATTACCTTGCCTTCCGTTCCGCACAGGTATTCGCAGCAATTCCAAGCCCCGCATAACGTTTGTAATGCGGGGCTTGACCTTACGGCATTATTCACTTCCGTCGCATAGCCATTTTTTCTGCGCGCCGCTCCATCTTTTATAAATTATCGCCGCTACTACCGAGCGCGGCAGAATCTTTCCCAGAAAAGACATAGCCCTGTTCGCCGCTCCGGGAATATAAAGCCCCTGGCCCTTCCGGGCTTTTTCGACTGTCTCGAACGCTACCCGCTCAAGCCTGTTTGTTGTGACGCTGCCCCAGAAGCCTTGCGCCGCGATTCCCGAGATTGCCTCCTCAGTGGTCGGCAATCCTCCTGGGCACAGGGTCAGAACCCTGACATTCCGCGATTTCAGCTCATGCCTTAGCGCCTCGGAAAAGTCTGTAAGAAAGCGTTTGGAGGCGGCGTAGGTTGCTTTGAGCGGCATCGGATACAGCGAAGCGAGACTCGAAACGAAAACGAGCGAGAACTGTTTTCCCTCTCTGCGCCGCGCCAGAACCGCATGGGTTATTCTGAGCGTTGCCTCGACATTCAGCGAGACGATTTTAACCACGCTGCCGCGCTCGCGTTCCAGAAAACCACCTTCATAATCAATCCCCGCTATGTTAAACAGCATATCAAATCTAATGCCGTTGTCGTCTATCACCGCTAGCATCTCATCTACACTCTCGTCACTGGTGAGATCGCAGGCGCGGGTCGTGACGCAGGCACCGTACTGGCACTCTAGTCCCCGCTGTAAGGAATGTAGTCCTGTGTCGTTTATATCTGTCAAAAAAAGCCTGTAGCCGCGTGAAGCACATTCTGCGGCAATTGCCCGTCCGAGTCCGCCGCTTGCTCCTGTTATAAATACGTTCATTCAGTTACCGCCCGCCTTTTACAGGAAATTCCGCAGAGCCTTTCGCTCAGTGAAAAAAGCATATCTGCGTTGTCTGAAGTCACCTCGCGGCTGAATCTCCGCTCACGGCAGAGATAATAATAGAGTCCTTCGGGCGCGCGCTCCTGCTCACAGAGGAATAGGTACGTCTCTGCGGGTATCTCGGGAGAAACCCCATGCTTTTTCCTAATGGACCAAATCAACTTGACAAGGCTGCCGGTCTGCTTGTTTCCGATATCGGTATTTACCAATCCCGGGTCAACCGTGTAAGCGCGGATTCCCCTGTCGCTGAGACCTTTTGCGAAAAGGATGTTGCAGAGCTTCGCCTGCTTGTATGCGATAAGCGGATTATAGCCTTTCTTCAGCATTGGATCGCCCCAATGCATTTTTATACCCCTGTGCGAGTTGCTGCCCGTCATAATAACCCGCCCCTGCGCCTTCTCAACAAATGGCAAAAGTTTTATTGTCAGCAAAAATCCCGCCAGATGGTTGAGTGCGAACTGCTGCTCATAGCCTTCTTCGGTTGTGGTATACATGCTGCGGACGCCGCCGACATTATTTATGAGCGCCCAGAGCTCACCTTCGCAGTTTTCGGAAATGTATCTTTCAAGCTCCCCGGCAATTCTCATTACCTCTCTCTGCTGCATTAGTTCTCCAGCGAAGAACACGACGTCTGCTTCAGGGCTTTCGGAGAGAATCATTTTCCGTGCCTGCTCGCAGTTACTTTCACTGTGCCCGATGCAAATGAGCTTATAGCTTTTGCACGCGAATTTGCGGGCAATAGCCAGACCTATACCTGAAGTGGCGCCGGTTATAACTACAGTTTTCATTTTTCCTCCTTATCTGTATTAAATAATCAGATTTGCTACCGCACAAACCAGTTCCAATAATGCCAGAAGCCCAAAGCCCCCGCCTGCAGTGCCATTACCGTGAAGGCTATGACAAAAAATATGCCGAACATCAGAACTGACCATAGCAGAATATTGCGGAGAATCCTTTTTGTTTTTGGCTCAAACCGAGGATGGAACGGAAGCGGCGGCAGCGTGTTCCCGGAAACCACATTCTTGTGCCACCTCGCGCTTGCCCTAATCATCTGCTTCAAAAACGCGAAGAAATAAACCGTCGCGGTTCCGAAAACGCCCGCGAGCCCAATCGCTGACAGCCCGAGCAGCAGCGAGCCGAGGTAGGGCATATAGGGTATTAGTCCGGAAATATTCATTGCGAACACGAGACAGAATCCAAGCACCGCAAATACTGCGGCCGCGCCTGCCATAACGAGGTCCCATGCAAAAAACAAAGTATAGAACAGCACTTCAAAAAGCGCCGTACATCCCAGCCCGAGCTTTATAAAGAAGCCTGCGCCCTTACCTGCCTCACTCTTCGCGCTGTCAAACTGCGAAGCAATGACCTCCGGGTCACCGAGCCTTGCCGCAATTTCCTCCTCCGCATAGCCATCCGCAAGCTTAAAGGCAAAATGCTGCTCGTACTCCGAAATGATGTCGCCCATGTCGGCGACGTTATTTTTTTTCAGCTCCGATCTGAGCTTGTCGAGATATTCACTTCTAGTCATCTTTATTCTCCTTTAATAGCATTTCAACGGTTTTTGCAAATTCCAGATAGTCGGCTCTGTCGGCTTCGTATGTGCCGCGTCCCAGTTCCGTCAGTGAATAGTATTTTCTCGGAGGCCCGCCGCTTTCCTCGGAAAGATATGTGGTTACAATTCCGTCGCTTTTGAGCTTACGAAGTATGGGATAGACCGTCCCGTCAGCAATATTTATGTGCTTGGCCAGAGTTTCCGCTATCTCGTAGCCGTAGCGGTCCCGATGCTTGAGCATGGCGAGGACGCAAAGCTCCAAAACGCCTTTTTTATATTGAGTGTTCACTAATGCCCTCCTTTTGTAAATTGCGCAATAGTAATAATAATCTACTATTGAACATTATATAATAGTTTTGGTTTTTGTCAAGACCGTATGCAAATAATTATCGTGCCGCGCACGTGTAATCATTTCTGAATAAAACGCATACAATACAAAGGGACAGAGGGGTTCGCAGGGCAGGGCCGATACGCGGCTGCCTGCAGCCCTATTTCACTTTTAGCAAGGAGAATATCTATGTGCGGTATAGCGGGCTTCTGCGGCTTCGGGCAAAATTTCACAGACAACTATAAGTACTGGGCAAAGGTGCTTGTTGATATGCGTACCTCAATCGCTCACAGGGGCAGCGACAACATGGGCGAATACCTGACACAGCACCTGGGCTTCAGCCACACCCGGCTTTCGATCAGGGACCTCACAAACGGCGCGCAGCCGATAATAAGAGAGCATAACGGTGCAGTCTATGTGATTATATATAATGGAGAAATCTACAACACGGACGAACTGAAGCCGGAGCTTGAAGCGGCAGGCTATGTTTTTGAGACGACTACGGATACTGAGGTCATCCTCTATGCATATATGCACTGGGGAGTAGATTCCTTTGAAAAGCTCAACGGAATATATGCGTTTGCAATCTGGGACGGAACCTTTGACCGGCTCGTTCTCTGCCGCGACAGATTCGGCATCAAGCCCCTGTTTTATACATTGAAAAATAACATTCTCATTTTCGGCTCGGAACCCAAAGCGCTTTTCCGCCATCCCTATGTCGTGCCTTCGGTCAACACGGACAGCTTCAGGGAGGTTTTCGGTATCGGGCCAGCGCGAACGGCAGGAAACGGCGTGTTTAAAAATGTCTCTGAGCTCAGACCCGCGCACTACGCCGTTTTCAGCAGGGACGGCCTTTCTGAGACATGCTACTGGGAACTGAAAAGCCGCAGGCACACGGATAGCTATGAGGATACGGTTGAAACGGTATCCTTTCTGGTCCGGGACGCCATCACAAGGCAGATGGTATCGGATGTCCCAGTGTGCAGCTTTCTTTCCGGGGGACTCGATTCCAGCATTGTCACAGCCGTAGCCTCAAAGATACTCTCAGACGAAGGCTCGAAGCTGAACACCTTCTCCTTCGATTTCAGGCAGAACGACGTCTATTTCAAAGCCAACTCCTTTCAGCCGGAGCGCGACAGGCCCTATGTCGACGAAATGCTCGCCTGCTGTGAGACGAATCACACCTATCTTGAGTGCGATGAGGCGGAACTGGTCGGGCTTCTCAACGCCGCCGTGGACGCAAAGGATATGCCCGGCATGGCGGATGTCGACGCGTCCCTGCTATATTTCTGCCGGCTTGTGAAACAGCACAACAAGGTCGTACTGACCGGCGAATGCGCCGACGAGATTTTTGGCGGGTACCCGTGGTTTTACAGAAAGGAGCTTCTGAGGACGGACGGCTTCCCCTGGTCGCGCGATCTGGAGACCCGAACAATGTTGCTGCGCGAAGATTTTAAGAGATCTCTGGATCTTGACGAATACGTCCGTGCGCGGTATGAGGAATCCCTGAATTCCGTCCCGGCTCTGCCAGGAGAAAACAAGGAGGAGCGCCGGCGCAGAGAGGTTTCCTATCTCAACATTAAATGGTTCATGCAGACGCTGCTCGACCGGATGGACCGCGCCAGCATGTATTCCGGACTTGAGGCCCGCGTGCCCTTTGCCGACCACCGGATTGTCGAATACCTTTTTAACGTCCCTTGGGATATGAAATACCGGGAGGGCAGGGAAAAATCCCTGCTGCGGGACGCCTGCCGCGACCTTCTGCCGGAAAAAATATTATACCGGAAGAAAAGCCCCTATCCGAAAACCTATAACCCGAATTATGAGCGTTTGCTCTCCGAAAAGCTCATGAGGATCGTGTCCGACCCGTACACGCCTCTAGCCATGATTATCGACAGAAAAAAGGCTGCGGATTTTATAAAAGCACCTTCGGAATACGGAAAACCGTGGTTCGGCCAGCTCATGGCCGGTCCCCAGCTAATGGCTTATATGATACAGGTCAACTACTGGATGGAAAAATACAAGCTTGCATAGAATTATTTATACGCGGGGCTTCCGTCCGCATTTCGCAAGGTATTGTAATTTTTTCTAAAAATATAAAAATTCCTTGACAATTGAAAGATGCATGCCTATAATCAATCCATAATCCAAACCATTGACGAAGTGTAGTAACCGATTCAAACCAATCCAAAGAGAGCTTCTTGCGGTGTGAAAGAGGCGTTTGGTGTTTCGGCGAATGGACTTCCGAGGGCGAACCGAAAGAGCGTCAAGCTCTATTAGGCTTCGACGGGTATCCCGCCCGTTATCAGTCGGGGACACGCATGATGGTGCGTGAAGCGAGTGGACGCTTTCGGCGTCAATTTGGGTGGTATCGCAGGAGTTCGGCTCTTGTCCCATACGGGGCAGGAGCTTTTTTGTTGCCCCGGAATGGATGAGCGGGCTTTGAGTATCGGTTGTTGGAACGACCGTCCATCACGCCCAAAAACCACTTTTGGAGGAATTATTAATGAAAAAGCTAAACAAAATCATCGCAGCTATCCTTGCACTCACCCTCTGCCTTAGCCTTGCGGCCTGCTCAAAAGCCGCTCCCGCAGAGTCCGGCTCTCCAGCGGCTTCCGAAGAAAGCTCACCCGAGGCCACGGATGTTAAAATTGGCATACTTCAGTACGCCACTCACGCAAGCCTGTACGATTGCTACACCGGCATAATCGAAGGCCTAAAAAACGAAGGCTACGAAGACGGCAAGACCTGCACCATCGAATATGTCGACGGCCAGGGCGAAAACGAGACTAACAGCCTTGCGGCTTCGAACTTCGTCACAAAGGGTTACGATATTATTGTCGCAATAGCCACTCCTGCTGCTATGACCTGCTACGCCGCCGCAAAGGACACGGGCATTCCCGTCGTCTTCTCCGCCTGCTCAGACCCCGTAGCCGCAGGACTTGTGGAAACCCTTGAATCCCCCAACACCGGCGCTACCGGCACGAGCGACAGCCTGAACTTTGACGCCCAGCTCAAAATGATTCGGGCCTTTATGCCCGAATCGAAAATAATAGGAGTGCTTTACACAACCAGCGAAGCAAACTCCGTCTCACAGCTCGGGAAGCTCACCGAACTCGCTCCGACCTATGGCTTTGAGATCGTTTCAGTCGGCGTGACGGATGCTTCCGAGGTCGCGGCAGGCGCGGCTTCCCTCATCTCGCAGGGTGTTGACTGCATAAACAACCTCACCGACAACAACGTCGTAAATAATCTCTCCGTCGTAGCCAACGCCGCCGATGCCGCGGGAATCCCGATTTTCGGTTCCGAGCAGCAGCAGGTTGCGCAATACGGCTGCGTTGCTTCCGAAACTCTTGACTATGTGGCTCTCGGAGTGACTACCGGCAAAATGGCGGGCAAAATACTGAAGGGCGAAGACGTCAAAACAATGCCCGTTTCCGTTATTACGGATTCAAAGCCCGTCTATTCTCTCATAAACATGGCAAAGTTCGATCTAGCCCTTCCGGAGGATTACACTTCGGCGGCAAACGTTGATGCGAAATAATGCAAAACCGGGAACATAAACTTTTACAAGGCAGGTGCTTATTTAATGGCTTTAGGCCTGATAGAAACCGTATTCCGTGAGGGCTTCATCTATGCGCTGATGGCAATGGGAGTTCTGATAACATACAAAATACTAGACTTCCCCGACCTCTCGGTGGACGGCACCTTCCCTCTGGGGGCATGCGTCGCCGCGGTGCTCATCACTGCCGGTCTCAATCCGTGGCTTGCCTGTATTGCCGCTTTCCTTGCGGGAGCGTGTATGGGAGGCATCACAGGCATACTTCATGTTAAGCTTGGTATAACCGACCTGCTTTCCGGAATTCTGGTGATGACAGCCTCATGGTCCGTAAACCTTATCATTACGGGAGGTACGGCAATTTTCCAATTTTTCAATCTGCCGACGATTTTCAATTCGGGAATCGTCAAGGTCCTGCCCGATACGCTTTATGCCCATCGCCAGGTAATTCTCGTTTTCCTGCTCGCCGTAATACTGAAGCTTGCTCTGGACTATTTTCTCAAAACCAAGTCCGGTCTTCTGCTGCGTGCTGGCGGAGACAACAGCCGCTTCGTCACGGGTCTTGCTCACAATCCGGGTCATGTGAAGATCCTTGGACTTGCAATCGGCAACGGCTGCACTGCGCTGTCCGGGTGCGTGCTCGCCCAGCTTAACGAGAACGCGGATGTGAACGCAGGTAAGGGCATGGTCGTTATGGCGCTTGCCGCCGTCATCATCGGAACGGGCGTTTTCCGCCGCGTAAGCTTCCTGAAGCTTACTTCAATGGCGATCTGCGGCGCAATCCTGTATAAGGCCTGCCTTCAGCTAGCTCTGATGCTCGGCCTGCCCTCCACCTACCTTAAGCTTCTTATGGCCGTGCTTCTGACAATCGCCATCGTTTCGCAGAAAATCGGCAGGAAAGGCGGTGCTTTAAATGCCTGAGAAATCCGGCAACCCGCTTGTAGAGCTGAGTCATGTCAGGAAGTCCTTCAACACCGGCTCGGTAAACGAATCTCTGCTGTTTGATAATTTCAGTTTTTCTGTCCAGCGCGGACAGTTCATCTCGATTGTCGGTTCAAACGGAAGCGGAAAAACTACTCTCTTGAATCTAATCTGCGGAAGTCTTATGCCGGATTCCGGCAATATACTTCTTGACGGGCGGGACATCACAAAAATGCCCGAGTATAAGCGTTCGGCATATATCGGGCGCGTGTTTCAGGATCCTTCGACGGGAGCTTGTCCGAGTCTAACTATACTCGAGAATATGGCGCTTGCCGATAACAAGGGCAAAAGCTATAACCTGACACGGGGTGTTTCAAAAAAGCGCATCGACTACTATAAGCAGCAGCTTGAGCTGCTC
This sequence comes from Oscillospiraceae bacterium, assembly GCA_034927185.1. Lineage (GTDB taxonomy): Bacteria > Bacillota > Clostridia > Oscillospirales > Oscillospiraceae > UBA2658. The sequence continues at coordinate 44,830 of JAYFQM010000155.1, forward strand.
CACCTCGGTCTTGAGGATAAAATCAGCCTGCCCGTGGGACTTCTTTCAGGCGGGCAGCGGCAGGCGCTCGCGCTCCTGATTTCGACCCTCACGCCCATCGAGCTTCTCATTCTCGACGAGCACACGGCGGCCCTCGACCCCAAGTCTTCAGAAAACGTCATGGAGCTGACGGACAAATTCGTTCGCGAGAAAAAGCTCACCGCCGTTATGGTCACACACAATCTCCGTTATGCCGTCGAATACGGCGACAGGCTCGTGATGATGCACAAGGGCACGGTCGTCAAGGACGTGGCGTACCAGGAAAAGGACGCCTGTACAGTCGACGATCTTCTAAAGGTTTTCAACGAAATCTCAATTGAGTGCGGTAACTGAAAGCAGAGCAGCAAGCGGTAAATCAATAAATATACCCCTCTTTCTTTCGCAAAAGAAAGAGGGGTATATCCGTGTTTTCTAATACTCGCTAAAATCGTACTGGTATCCGATAGTGAGATTCGGCCCGTCAAAGCTGCCGTCGATTTTGGAGAGCGTGCGCGTGTACTGCTCGCTGCCCTCATCATACGGAACGGGCTGATAGTTATTGCCTCCGGCAACGCCAGTGCAGGCGCAGGGTATATGCTCGCGGTCGACGACGCTTATTACCCCGTCCGTTGCGCGCTCAACCCTCAGCTTCAAGATTATCGTATCTGGATCGCGTGGGGCGGTGTTCCCGCCGAAGGACCAGTTTCCCATGCTGTAATATATGTATTTCCCGTTATACTCCTCCACTGGCTGAAGCGTATGCGGGTGACTTCCGATAACGATGTCCGCGCCCGCGTCAATTGCCGCGTGCCCCTGCTCTCTTTGCAGGCCGTTTACATCATAGCTGCCTTCGTCTCCCCAGTGCAGCGCCGCCACAACGAACTCGGCGCCCGCCGCCCTGAGCGCCGCGACACCGTCTTTTATCTGCTGGGTCTTTCCGAAGCTCAGGGCATATACGCCGATTTTGAGCCCCGATTTAGTCTCATAAACGCTCGACTCATCCCGTCCCGCATAGGCAATTCCCGCCTGCTCAAGCGCCGCTTTAGTGCCGGCATAGCCCTGCTCGCCGTAATCCATAACGTGGTTGTTGCCGAGCGTCACGAACTCCACGCTTCCGGAGTTCAGAATCTGCGTATAAGCCGGGTCGGCGCGAAAGCAGAAGTTCTTATCGTCCGACGCGGTCGTATTCGTAAGGGCGCATTCGAGATTTGCAAAGGTAAAATCGTCGTCACTGAAATACTGCACGGTTTTCTCGAACGGATAAGCGTAATTGTCCCCTACCACGCTCTCATAGGAAATTGCAAGCTTTTTGTTGTAAACCGTGCTCGCGAGCGTACAGTCTCCAACAAAGCTGAGCTCAAAATACTGAGGCTCCGGCGATGGCAAAATTGAAGTGGCGGGAGCAGGCGCAGGGGTTTCCTGAGCCTCGGCGGTAACAGCATGCGGAAGTCTTGAGGTTGTTGACAGGAGAAGGCACAAGGAAACTGTCGCCGCAATTGCGATGAGCCTTGAAACAACGGTCAATGCCGTACTGCGTTCTTTTCTCATAAACGGACACCTGCAATAATAATATAGTATTGTAAGAAATAGCCCTTACTCGTAAGATTACAGGCAGTATTATAACATCCATTCGGCGTTTTTTGCAATGCAATTAATCTCACAAATCCCGCAATTAAGCGCCTATCAGCCCTAATTTGCTCCGACAGGCTTGAAAAACTATTGACGGTTTACATAAATACGAATATAATGTACGGAGCAAAATGTCGTGAAATATAATTTTGCAAAGAGGGATTGAAGATGAACAGACAGCAGTTCCTTGTGGAGCTCTACCAGTATCTTACGTTTTTCTCTCCCGAAGAGAAGGAAAAAGTAATTGCCGCCTACAACCGAAAGTTTGAAGCCGTGGGTCCCGAATTTGAAGAGGTTCTCTTGGCAAAACTCGGAACGCCTATGATGACGGCCATTGAACTGAAAAGGCGCATGGAGGCCGGCGAGAAGCTGAGCTTCGATGAAGAAGCGCCCTGTGAAGAAAAGCCGGACGAAAATCTCTCCGACTACAGCGTTGAAACCGAGACGGAGGAGACGCTTGATATTGAAAATAAAAATGCCATCTCCGAACCTGCGGAGGCCGAGGAAGCTTTGGAAGCCGAGGAACCCGAAGAGCCCTCCCCCCAAAGGGAGCCCGCAGCTCCGCCGCTTCGGGACAGCAGACCGAGAGGCGCAAAATTTGTTTTTGCCATACTCGGCGCTTCGCTCATAAGCCTTTTGATAGCCGCATTTTTCCTCATTATAGCCGCTATCGGGGCGGGGCTTCTCGTCTCGATGTGCTATCTGATCATAGCGGGCCTGAAGAGTTTGGTTTACCTTACAGACGCTCTGCTACTCTTCGGCGGCGGGCTGCTCTGTGCGGGGTTCGGCATTATAATTGTATGGTTCGCGGTTTGGTCTGCGGTAAGCTTGATTTCAAAGCTCTTCCGAAATGCCTGCGGAACCGGCCTCAATGACTCGGACAAGGAGAAAGCATAATGAAAAAGATTTGGAAAGTCGTTTTTCTGGCCGCCGTTATTCTTTGCGCCGCGGGTGTTGTCTGTATCGGCGTATCCTATTTTATCGGAGGCAGTGTGGACGAGCTTTATCAGAACAAGGCCGCTCACCCAATACTTGAAATACTGACACCGGAAAACATTGTAAGCAGCATCACGGCATTTTTTGGCGCATAGTCTGAGTCATTTTACGTTAATATGAGTATCGGGCCTTCCGCTGTCAAGCCGGAACGCCCGATTTTCTTACTTTTTTTGCAATTTGAACATTATTTTCAATATATTTCGGAAAAATATGTGCCATTTTTTGCTTGCAAACGGTTGCGGTTTCATCCGTACCGTGTTACTATTTAATACACACCTGAAAAACATCTGACTTTCAGAGGGGGACACTTGTGATGACAGCCGGAAACGAGCCCAAATATTTTTTGGTTGAAGCCGAAATGCTCCCCGAAATATATATAAAAGTCGCCAAGGCAAAAGAGCTGATTGAGACCGGCGAAGCCCAGACCGTTGCAGAGGCTGCGGGCGCCGTCGGCATAAGCCGCAGCGCGTTTTATAAATACAAAGACTCAATTACGCCGTTTCAGGACCTGAAGCGCGGGAGGATAATAACCTTTCACATCACCCTCCGCGATAAAATGGGTGTTCTGTCTTCCGTTCTCGCCGTGTTTGCGTCGAGCGGAGCAAACATACTCACAATCAATCAGAGCATCCCGATTAACGGCACTGCGCTCGTCACGATTTCCGCCGAGACGACGGGCATGGGCATTACGAGCGAGGAACTACTAGAGCAGCTTCACAGCACCGGCGGCGTTAAGAAAGTCGAAGTCCTTGCGGGCTGATAGCAGAAAGAAACCTTTATCCTCAAAGGAGATACCATTATGGCGAAAATTGCAATATGCGGTTATGGGGTAGTCGGCAGCGGTGTCGCGGAAGTAATCGAAGAAAACGCGGACAACATTGCCAGAAACGCTGCTGAAGACGTTTCGATAAAATATATTCTGGATACAAGAGAATACCCCGGAGATCTGTTCGAAAAATACATTGTTCACGACTTTTCGATAATCGAAAACGACCCCGAGGTCTCGATTGTTATTGAAACCATAGGCGGCGTCAGAGCTGCGTATGAATTTACAAAACGTGCCCTCCTAGCGGGCAAAAGCGTTGTAACCTCGAATAAGGAGCTTGTTGCCACAAAGGGACACGAGCTTATTGCGATTGCCAAGAAAAACAACCTCAATTATCTTTTCGAGGCAAGCG
>JAYFQM010000088.1:0-35069 GCA_034927185.1 Oscillospiraceae bacterium
ACATGATATAATAGAGAATTTCTATCGAATAGTAAACTATGATGGATATTTTAAAGATTATAGATATATGCAATGCTAAAATTTCAAGGGGGAAGACACGTTATGCCTACTACAGAAGAACCGATAAATCAGATAGAAACATTAAGTAAAATTTATGATAGACAGCACTATTTTATTGATCGCCATGACTCAATGGCTGAGAAGTTGATGAATACTTTGTTGATAGAACTATCCGGATTAACAATATTATATTCGCTATTAATTGATAAGATCCAGCCATTAAGTTTTAAAACACTGCTTCCACTTTTTGTTTTTGTTGTCTTATTTACAGCATCTCTTGTTCAATTAATCTTAGTAATTCGACCGCTATCAAGTAAGGCAAAAAATGAAAAAGACAAATCACTGTTGAACGAAGAAAATAAAAAATGGATCTCAGATTCATCAATATATTATCGAGGAATAGTTTCACAAATCAAAAAGTCGTTAGAAGAACAGAAAGTTCCTTCAGCCGTATATTTAGATAGAATGAATAATCGAAATATCACAGCTGATCTCATACAACAAATTTTTATACTAGCACAATACTCTGAATTTAAAAGAACGAAGCTTGAAACGGCAATAAAGTGGATAATAGCAACTACAGTTATAGGTGTAGTTGCTGCTACATATTTACTTTATTTATCAACATAGTAAGAAAGGAACATTTTGTGATTTACAAAGAGGACCCAAAAAACTGGTTAGAACTCCAAGAATATGTTAAAAAGACTTTTGTTAATTGCGGTTATAGTGCGGAGTCCCCGAAGGTTATTGAAACAGCTCGTTCAGAGAAACTTGAAATAGATGTGTTTGTTGAAATTGAAGGAGTTCCTAAGCAGAGAATAATATGTGAATGCAAATATTGGGATACAAATATTCCACAGGCCGTTGTACATGCGTTTAGAATGCAAGCAAACGATTCGGGAGCCAATATGGGGCTTCTTATTTCAAAAAAGGGGTTTCAGTCTGGTGCTATAGAAGCAGCACGCTTTTCAAATGTTAAGTTGTTGACATGGGCGGAATTTGAAAAGATGTATGAAAAAATGTGGTATAAAGAATTCTTCATACCACATTTATTCGCGTTATTGGATCCGTTAATTGAATATATAGAGCCAATTAACTCTCGAATCTTTAGAAAGGCTAATTTGCTTTCAGATGATAAAAAAACAAGATTTAACGAACTGCGTCAACAGTACACTCAACCAGCAATGTTTTTAGAAGTGGCATGTTGTAATATAATGTATTTTGATAAGTTAAAGGACATGTTCTCAGGAGATGAAATCGTATTAGAACTGCCTCTAAGGACGAGCAGCGCACTTGCTCAATCCAATTGCTTTCCAGAATCAATTCTCAATTGTAGCTCATATGAAGAATTACTTACAGCGTTAACCCTTTATATTACTCATGGAATTAATGAATTTGATACTGTGTTTGGCGAAAGGGCTTAGTAAGTATTTTCTGGTGAGATGAAGAAATATTGTTAGTTCATACCGACAGTGAACTTCCCATTATCTTAAGTGAATTAATGAAGTTGGGCGCAAAAAAGCTCGAGCAACGCTTAAGTGTTGTCGAGCAACCGGCTTAGTATTCCATTCATTCTCAGGTCCAACTTTGAAATAATTCGGATAGCGCGAAACCGCGGGAAGCTATGGAGAAAGTATAATTTTTCTTGCTAGATGTCTGACAAAGACAATATTCCCAAAAGCCTTGCAAATCAAAGCATTCAGCGTAATAGAAAGAGAGAAAATGCTTTTGGGCACAACAAACAAACCACCACTCGTATAGTTCCAGCCGTTTTTCTTCAAAGGCAACGTGGGTTTAATTGTGATGCTATTCTAACAGTTGATGAAGTAGCTGTCAATACCACCGCCGAAGGCGGTTTAGTGCTATCCATAAATAGTGTAGATAGGGGTCGATGATGTTACGCAGCAGCAATAAATTGAAGATTACGAAGCACGCTCTGCGGGAAGCGCTGCAACAATACACTGGCGTTATACCTACACGGCAGGATGTTGCATGACTTTTTAAGGCAACTGATAACATTGCGTCGGTACCACATATGGGACACACAATTGTTTAGAATATACCTGGCAGTATAAGAATGAGAGAGGTTTTCCGAATGGTTAATGATAAAACAACAGCGGTTGGCACGAACATCGTCGAAAAAGCAACAATGATCTGGAATGTCGCGGATATGCTCCGCGGCCCCTTTAAGCCGCATGAATACGGCCTTGTAATTCTGCCGATGACGGTAGTAAAGCGGTTTCATGACTGCCTACTGCCAACCCATGAGGCGGTGTTGGAGCAATACGAAAAAGTCAAGAAGCTGTCCGTTATTGACGGGTTTCTGACACGTGCATCTAGTTATCAGTTTTACAACACTAGCAAATTCACCTTTGACTCACTACTTGCCGACCCCGACAATGTTGAGGCTAATTTCCGCGACTATCTCGCCGGGTTTTCAGGCAATGTGCAGGATGTTTTCGCCAAGTTCGATTTTGATACGATTATCCGCCGTATGGTTGAAAGCAATACACTCTACCTTGTAATCAAGGAGTTCAATTCACAGAAGGGCTATCTCGGTCCGGATAAGATAAGTGCTGTGGACTGCGGCTATATTTTTGAAGATTTGGTCAAGCGCTTCTCCGAATCCTTCGGTGAAGAAGCCGGAGCGCATTTCACCAGCCGCGATATTATCTACTTAATGACAGACCTTCTGCTCTCCGACGCAAACCTTGGCGAAGGAAATGTCACCGTGTACGATATGGCTATGGGAACAAGCCAGATGCTTTCCTGCATGGAGGAGCGCATCCACGAGCTGAACGCCGACGCAAACGTTACCTGCTTCGGGCAGGAGTTCAACCCCTCCACCTTCGCCATTGCCAAGGCGGATATGATGATTCGTGGTGGCGACCCAAATAATATGCGGTTCGGCGACACGCTTTCCGAGGATCAGTTCAAGGGCTTCACCTTCCAATACTGCATTTCCAATCCACCCTTCGGCATTGACTGGAAGCGCGAACAGAAGGCCGTTGAGAAAGAGTCGGCGTTGGGCGAACTTGGCCGCTTTGCTCCCGGCCTGCCCAAAATTTCGGACGGCCAGCAGCTTTTTGTGTTGAATGGGCTGTCCAAACTTGCTCCGAACGGCAAAATGGCGATTATTCAGAACGGATCCCCACTGTTCTCCGGTGACGCAGGCAGCGGGCCATCTAACATCCGACAGTACATTCTAGAAAACGACTGGCTGGATGCCATTGTGCAGCTTTCCACCGACCAGTTTATGAATACCGGCATCAGTACCTACATCTGGGTGCTGTGTAAGGATAAGGCTGCCTACCGTTGCGGTAAGGTGCAGCTCATCGACGCCTCTCATTGCTACGAGCAGCGACGCAAATCAATCGGCACCAAACGCAACGACATTACCGACCTTTGCAGGGAACTTATCACGCGGGCTTACGGCGAGTTCCGCGACGGCGCAATCTACGGTAACAAGGCCGGCGTTTACTGCGAAAGCAAGATTTTCGGTACCGAGGAGTTCGGTTACAACAAGATCGTGGTGGAACGCCCGCTAAGGGATGAAAACGGCAAGGTCGTTCTGAAAAATAGAAAGCCGGTTGCCGATACCGATCTCCGCGACACAGAAAATGTACCGCTAGTAGAAGACATTGACCGCTACTTTGAGCGCGAGGTGCTGCCCTTTGCGCCGTATGCCTGGATCGACAAGAGCAAAACCAAGGTCGGCTACGAAATACCATTTACACGTTATTTCTACGAGTATCAGCCGCCGGAGCCTGTCGAGGATATTGTGGAGCGCATACGCGGGCTGGAAATGGATATCACTGCTTCGCTAAACGCCCTGTTCCACAAGGAGGGCTAAAGCATGGCAAGAACAATTAAGGACAGCGGGATTGAATGGATTGGAAAAATGCCTTCAGATTGGAAATTAGTGCAACTTAAGCAGTTCACGTCAGTTAACAATGGGAAAGAGATTATATCTGAATGCGATTCATCAAATCCGGATGCTGTTCCAGTTTACGGTTCTGGGGGTGTATTCAAGTATACTAATGCTCCTTTGTATTGTGGTGAAGCTGTAATGTTTGGACGAAAGGGAACGCTTGGGAAGCCCATACATGTATCGGGACGGTTTTGGACTGTAGATACAATGTATTTTCTTACATACAGCAAAGACTTGCTTCCAAGGTTTAATTACTATCAACTTGTGGCATTTGACTGGTATCCCTATATTACCCATACCGCTTTACCAAGCGTCGTAGCATCTCAAATAGTCTCATGCCGATTTGCATTTCCGTTAGTTTCTGAGCAGCGCCGCATTGCCGATTTTCTCGATGCTGAGTGTGCCGAGATTGACGCTGTACTGGAAAAGACCCGTGCCAGCGTTGAGGAATATAAGAAGCTGAAGCAGGCGGTCATTACACAGGCAGTTACCAAAGGCATCCGCGGCGACAGGCCGATGAAGGACAGTGGGAGTATATGGTTTGGAAAAATTCCCGTGGAATGGGATGTCAAACGTATTAAATACCTATTTCACATTAAAAAAGAAATCGCTGGTGCCGAAGGTCACACTGTTTTATCAATCACCCAACGTGGCGTTATGCCTAAAGATTTGTCGAAAAATGAAGGACAGCTTGCTGAAAATTACAGTAATTATCAGTTGGTTAATCCGGGGGATTTTGCTATGAATCACATGGATTTACTAACCGGGTGGGTTGATATTTCTAAATATGACGGTGTGACAAGCCCGGACTACCGGGTATTTGTTCTTGATGACACTAAGAACAACAATCGTAGGTATTATCTGTATATGATGCAGATGTGCTATTTCAATCGTATATTCTACGGCCTCGGTGCCGGTGTCAGCGGCATGGGGCGCTGGCGCTTGCAAGCAGATAAGTTCCTAAACTTTATTGTTGCTGTACCACCAGCTGAAGAACAGCGGGAAATCTCCGAACACCTTGATACACGATGCAAGGAACTGGACTCTCTCATCGAGAAGAAAGCGCGGTTCCTTTCCGAATTGGAATTCTATAAAAAGTCATTGATTTTTGAGTATGTAACCGGAAAAAAGGAAGTGTAAATAATGCTACCAACCGTGAACGGAAAGTTGCTTCTCGATTGCACAGAAGAAGATCTTTCAGTGTTGCTTGATAATCCCGATTATCGTGAAAATGATTACCTTGATTACAAGGCTACTTTCTCGTTCCTTGATTGCCCTAAAACTGATCCCAAACGCGGTGGGCATCTTGCCGAATTTCGAAGTGATGTATGTTCTTTTGCAAATGCAAACGGCGGTTATTTAGTGTATGGTATCCGTGATGAGCGAGGTTTGGCTGCAGAAATCATTGGTGTCGATATACCTGAAAGTAATACAGATCGTTTTGAACTGGACAGAAAGAATAACCTTTCCGCTATTATGCCAAAGATGCCATCAATTAGATTTCGTTTTATTCCACTCAGCAATGGTAAGTTTATTGTAATATTGTATGTGCAAAGCGATTTCTATGCTCCGTATCTGCATATTGAGGGCGAATCCGATTACCGAATTTTTAAGCGTGTCGGCAATGGGAAAAGATGTGTTGGCTATATCGAATTGAAAAATTTGTTCAATCAATCATTATCTGTTGAGAAAGAAGTCCAGCGATTTCGGGAAGAACGGATATATTACTATAAAAGTATGGAAGATACAAATAACTGCTGGTATTCACGGTTTATGCTGCTTCATATACTTCCAGACACATTCACTGACTCCAGCCATAATAAAAATGTATTCTTAATGGATAGAAATAATCGTGTGGGGTTTGGTGGGATTTTTGATAGCGTCGGATGCGCGGGGAAGGCTACACCAAATGTTGACGGGCTTCGCTTTCCCAGCTACCGTTCGGGCGAAGAATGTCGAATCAATAATGATTGCGTTGTAGAGGTGTTCCAACCGCTTCTCGATTCCTTAAATATTGGTATAGACCCACAGAAATATCCATTTGGCACTTTTGCCGCGTCTTATATATGGGATCGAATAGAACCTGTTGTTCGCAATTATATTTCTAAAATGAGAAGCATTCTTGACACACAAAAGATTTTCGTAGGAATTTCAATTATCGGGTGTAAAAATGCCGTCACAGAAAGCAACTTCCCGTCCAACTATAGCGGAAAGATTGACAGAGACATGATACTTTGCGCTCCAGTAGTATTTGAGAATATTATTGAAGAGTCGGATGTGGAAACTGCAATAAAAAGAGTTCAATTAGAATACAAGCTGGCTTTAGGCATGAAAAGCTCAGAGGCCGTCGGACAACTGATACAGGAGGTGTACCCCGTTGATAACCAATGAAAAACGCTTTGAGGAAGATATCGAGTCCTTCTTTCTTTCTCCGACAGGGGGATATACAAAAGGCACCGCTGCCTATGACGCCAAGCTCGGTCTGTATGTCGATACGCTGATTGAGTTCGTTCAGAAAACCCAGCCGAAGGAATGGGCACGATTTGAGAATCAGAACAGCGCCGATCCTGTGCGTAAGTTCTGTTCAGCCTTTTCCAACGCCTGCGACGCCGATGGGCTGCTTCATGTCCTGCGTCACGGCTTCAAGCATCGCGGCATCAGCTTTCATGTCTGCTATTTCAAGCCGGAATCCGGCCTGAATCAGACCTCTTCCGCGCAGTATGCCCGCAACACCATCAACTGTAACCGCCAGTGGTATTACTCGGACGATACAAAGAAATCGGTGGATATGGTGCTTGTTCTCAATGGCATTCCCGTGTTTGCATTTGAACTGAAAAATCAGTACACCGGCCAGATGGTGGACAACGCCAAGCGCCAGTGGATGTATGACCGCGACCCGCGCGAAACCTGTTTTCAATTTAACCGGCGAGTGCTGGGGTTCTTTTGTGTTGATCATACTGAGGCGTGGATGGCGACCAAACTGGACGGCAAGGATACATATTTTCTGCCATTCAACCAAGGCTCTAACGGTGCTGGAAACGACGGCGGCAAGGGCAACCCCGCCAACCCGGACGGCTACCCGACTGCGTACTTGTGGGAGACTGTTTTTCAGAAAGAAAGCATGATGGATATACTACAGAAGTTTATCCACTTACAGATTGAGGATGAGAAAACAGTACAGCCGGACGGTACGGAGAAATTAAAAAGGAAACAAAAGCTCATCTTCCCGCGCTACCATCAGCTCGATGTGGTGCGCAAGCTACTCACCGATGTCATACGCAACGGGGCCGGTCGCAATTATCTTGTTCAGCACAGCGCCGGAAGCGGAAAATCAAACTCTATCGCGTGGACGGCGTATCGTCTGGCCTCACTTCACAATGAAGAAGACAAGCCAGTGTTCAGCAGCGTGATCGTTGTTACCGATCGTACCGTTTTGGATACACAGCTCCAGGACACAATTTCCGGCTTTGACCATACACTTGGCGCCATCGAGACCATCGGTGAAGATAAAAATTCCAAGGATCTGCGTGATGCAATCAACAATGGCGCACGCATCATCGTCACTACCCTGCAGAAATTCCCGGTAATTTATCAGGAAGTCGACAAGGTGGCCGGACGAAACTTCGCCATAATTGTGGACGAGGCTCAGTCCTCTCAGACCGGCAACTCTGCGCTGAAGCTCAAGGCTGCGCTTGCCGATACCGAGGAAGCTCTGCGCGAATATGCAGAGATTGAGGGGAAGTCCGAAGAAGAGCTCGACCCAGATGACAGGCTGATGAAGGAAATGATCGTCCAAGGCAAACATAGAAACCTCTCCTTCTTTGCTTTTACCGCTACGCCGAAGGATAAAACGCTGGAGCTTTTCGGCACGGAACATGAGGACGGAACCTTCCACCCGTTCCATATTTACAGTATGCGTCAGGCCATTGAGGAAGGCTTCATTTTGGATGTGCTTCAAAACTACATGACATATGATACTTGCTTCAAAATCGCCAAAACTACCGAGGACAACCCCAATGTACCGGCGAGCCGTGCGGCAAAGATTATCCGCAGATACCAAGAGCTCCACCCCTACAATATCAGCCAAAAATCCCAGATCATTGTTGAGACCTTCCACGATACCACCCGTCAGAAAATTGGAGGCCATGCAAAAATGATGGTCATTACCTCCTCTCGGCTTGCCGCAGTACGCTATTACCACGAAGTTAAGCGCTATATCGAGCAGCAAAGATACGATGATGTGCAGATTCTCATTGCGTTTTCTGGCGCTGTTCAGGACGGCGATGAAGAATACACAGAACCGAAGCTGAATATTCGCTCAGACGGTACCCATATTTCCGAGAGGCAGACCAAAGCAGAGTTCCACGACAGTTTCAATGTTCTGATTGTCGCTGAAAAGTATCAAACCGGCTTTGATGAGCCTCTGCTCCATACCATGATCGTGGACAAGAAGCTGAAAGGTGTTAAAGCGGTACAAACGCTCTCTCGTCTCAACCGCACCTGCGCAGGTAAATCTGATACCTTCATTCTTGATTTCATCAACAAAAAAGAAGATATTCTGGATGCCTTCCAACCTTTTTTTCAGGAAACCACGCTGGAGCAGGAAGTCAATGCTGATCTAATTTACCAGACACAGAGAGAACTGCGTGGCTACGGCATTTACAGTGATAATGATATTGACGCATTTGCAAAAGAATACTTTCACAGCGGCAAGCAGGACTCCAAAGCCATGGGGCGAATGACCAGTGTGCTGAAGCCTCTAGCTGACCGGTACAACAGTAAAACGCCGGACGAACGTTATCAGTTCCGGCGTCAGCTTCGCAGCCTAATCAAATGGTACGGCTATATCTCTCAAATCCTCCGTATGTTTGATAAGGACTTGCACAAGGAATATGTATTTTGCTCATATCTCATCGGATTGTTGCCAGATGAAACATCAGGTAAGATTGACCTTGAAGGAAAGCTGAAGCTCGAATATTACAAGCTTCAAAAGACTTTTGAGGGTTCTATCGAGCTGCAGGAGGTAAAAGGCGTTTATGAGCCTGCCAAACAAAAGGGAGCATTGGGGCTTGACTCCAAAGAGCCTTTGGATGAAATTATCGAAAAGATTAACCAAAAATATAAAGGTACATTTACCGAAGCGGACAAGGTCCTGCTGACTGCTTTACGCACTAAACTCATGGCCGATATCAAGCTGGCAAATTTGGCGCGGACTTCTGATCCACAAATATTTGCGGAGAGTATCTTCCCGAAAGCGTTTGGGGAAGCCGCACAGGATAGCTATATGGAGTCTCAGGATACCTACACATCACTGTTTGAGGACAGGCAAAAATATAACGCCATAATGGGCGCGCTGGCGGAGATTGTCTACCGCGAGATGCGGAAGAAAAAATAACATAGCCGAAGGAAGCTAAAAAATACTTAATTAATAGAGGTCAACTCCCCTTATCTCAACATAAATCCGTTTCCGTTATATTTCCGTTAAGGGTGTAAAAAATGACTGTATAATTTGGATATTTCCGAATAGTCCGGTCACAAAAAACGTAGTATTTAAGCGGATTTGTTAAGAAATGACCTCAAAAATCCTGCTAGGATAACACTCATAACTAGAAGCGCGTGTGGTTAACTCCCGCCGGCAATGAGAGCAAAAACGGCTTTATAGATTTAACGTAATTGTTTCTTGCAAACATTTAATTTCTTTTATAATTCTGTTGCCAGATATATGCTCAACCGTTGTTCATTTTACTTGACTTGTAAAACGTTGTCGGTATACTGTCGTTGAGGTGATGACGCATGGCATCAAGGCGAGCAGTAGGCGAAGGCTCAGTATACCGACGCCGGGACAAAGAAGGCAAAGAAATCAAAGACGCATGGGTAGCCCAAATAGCTATTGACGGTAAAAGAAAAACCTTTACAGGAAAAACCCGTAAAGAAGCAACGGCTAAGCTGGACGAATATAAAAAGAGCGCAGAGTTTCTATTGCCGACCGCTGGCGCAGAAATGAAGCTAGAAGATTTTATAACAGAATGGATGTCATCGGTAAAGCGCCGAACCCTTAAAGATACTTCATATGATAGGCTTGAATGCACCGTGCTAAACAATATCGTTCCATGCATTGGAAGCTATAAATTAAACGAGCTTACATACGGGATAATCCAGAACGAAATAATAAACCGCCTTCAGGATGACGGAAAATCATACTCAACCATAAAGAAAGCGTATAACGCACTCAATGAGAGCATGAAGTATGCTATCTTCCCTAAGGAGATAATAGTCAAGAACCCTATGCTCGGTGTAGTAATGCCGTCGCCGGAACAATTTGATACAAAGGAAATACGATACCTAAGCGAAGAAGAAATAGTCCGTTTCAAGAATGCTGCTACAGCAGTGTGGGGCAACGGAAAACCAATATATCCTCTGGGCTATGCAATGATACTAACACTTAACACCGGCGTTCGTGTGGGAGAAGCATTAGCATGGCGATGGTCGGACTATGATGAAACGAGTGGTATCATTCACACCAACGGGACACTGGTAAGAGTCCGAGACCGCACACAAGGTGAGCAAAGATGGAAGCAACAGTTTCAAACGACAAAAACTAAAAACGGCAAGCGCAGCATTCCAGTAAACGCTGCTGCGAAAGCGGCGTTGAACGAACTAAAAAAGTCCAGATACTTCGGCAAAGATAGCCCGATACTTGCTCAAGCCGACGGTACATTCAATACGATAGATAACTTCACGCGGACCTTCGAAGCAATATTAAAACGAGCCAATATCAGACCATGCGGAATACATACGCTCAGGCACACCTTCGCGACCCAGCTTATCGCAAAGAATACAGATGTCAAAATTGTATCATCGCTTCTCGGACACTCCTCGGTTGAAATAACGTACAACATATATGTCCACGCACTTGAAGAAACAACAAAAAAAGCAGTAGCCACTCTCTGCGATATATAATAAACACGGCCTAGTGCAACATCAAAAAGCTGCACTGTGGCTTTTGTTGTTTGTGAACCTACCCTGGGTTCACTATGAACCAACTAATAAGTACTCAGATGAAGAATTATAGACAGAAGAGGAAACAGCTTTATTATATTGCGATTATATATTGACAACAGTAAGCAAAAGTCTTATACTGCGGATAACGTTAACAATCAACTTAACAATTAACGGAAGAAAAAAGACAGGAGAGTGATTGCGACGAGTGGCGTATATAAAACTTTTGGGCAGTTTCTCGCTGTAAAAAGAGAGGAACGAAGAATAAGCCTCCGCGAGTTCGCGCGGCAGCTGGGAGTTTCCGCACCGTATATGACTGAGGTTGAAAAGGATCGGGCAGCTCCGCTGATGCCTGAACGTCTTGCCAGAGCAGCTGAAATCCTTGACCTTTGCAAAGAGGAAAGGTCCGAAATGTACGATATTGTAGGTAAACAAAAAGATGGCATTGCACCGGACCTTCCAGAGTATATCAAAGGCAAGGAATACGTAAGCGTTGCGTTGAGGACGGCCAGAGATCTTGGAGCCGGAGAAGCGGACTGGAACAAATTTATTGAAGAACTAAAGAAGCGGAAGGGATGAGGCTTTGTGACGAAAACCGGTTTTGCAAAAAAGAAAAACGGCTTGCCGGTTATCAGCAAGGCGGACATCGAAGATATTACGGAGAGAATGCTTGCAGATTTTTGCCCCGAAACCTTGCAGGTACCTCAGGCGGTTAAAATAGATAGTTTTGTTGTTAAATACCTCGGAATGAAGCAAGAATACCAATACCTATCGCATAATGGAATATATCTCGGAATGACCGTGTTCAACGATTCTGATGAAGTGCCAATATTCGATGCCACAAAAGGCCGCGCAGAGTTTATCAGCGTAAAAGCTGGTACAATGCTTATTGATCAGGGCCTCCTGAAGAAGCCGCTCCACCGTTACCGGTTTACTGTTGCGCATGAGGCAGGACACGGTTTTTTTCATTCCGAATACTTTGCACAAAAGATCGGAATGGCGGCAGCACGAAGCGAAGAGAGCAAAGCGTTCATCCAATGCCGTATTGAAAACATACAAATACAGGCAAGTGAGTCCGAGTGGACGGATAATGACTGGCTGGAGTGGCAGGCGAATAGTTTTGCGTCGTGCTTGCTAATGCCGCGCAAAGCGGTATTAAGCTTAAAAGGCATTAACAACACCAAAAAAGATGAACTCTGGGCTGCTGGAATTATCTTAACCGCATCCAAAACTTTTGACGTTTCTTTGCAAGCCGCGGATATAAGGCTACGCGATCTTGGCCTAATATCTGGGTTTTCAAAGGCTGACATAGATTACGGTATGAGCTTCTATGCAAATACCGGCTCAGTAAGCTAAAAATTTTAAGCAAAATGATAACTGTTAATTTAACATATAACACACGAAAATAAGAACAAGTGTGTTTAGGAGAGGGGTATGCAAATGAGAAAGACATCGGTGATGTGTCCACACTGCGGAAGACGCCTGATTGATGCCGAGAGCGGTGTGAAGACACAAACAAAGGAGATAGATACCTACGAAGAGAGAGCTCCCAAAGATAGATGGACTCCAGACTATTACATAAAATGCTGGAAGTGCCATTCAACGATAGGCTATAGAAAAATAACATAAAAGAAATCACTTAGTACTGAGCACCCATCAATAAACTGAATGAGGAGCCTGACAAGTAGCTAAAAAGCTATTGTCAGGCTCCTTTTTGCTGCTTGTTCGGCTCCGGAAGGAGCTGCAAGCAAATGAAAGGTTTATACCACATCCAGCGTGAATCCCGCGGTCCTCCACGTTGATCGAGATTTTGACGACAAATCAGATTTCGAAAAATGGAGTGAGGACCTATGAGTTTTAATTATGCAAAAGAAGAGCAGGCTTTTTTAGAAAAATGGAGCAAGCTTAGCGCCGAATATATTGGTGCAGGCATGAGTGTTGAGGATACGTGGGAGATGTACAACTTCGACCGTGAACTGTTCTGTAAGGAAAGAACATACATACGGCACAATCAGGAATTCCCAACTGAAACAATTGCGGAAGAATCATCTGAATCCTCCCTGGTAAATCGGTATCACGGACTAACGGTTCAATTTGACGAATCAGGGTTTTCCGGAAGATTTGATTGGATAGAAGCGGTTAATGACTCTGTGCTTGCTGGAAGGCTGAAAGCACTCTCAGTCCCGGATCTTGAACTGCTTACCCTGATAGCGATTGAAGGCTACAGTCAAGCGGACGTCGCCAGAAAAATGGACTGCGCAAGAAACACCATCAGCAAAAAAATAGCCCGAATAAAAAGATTTTTAAAATGAGGGTTACAAACATGCCTCCTCGCTGCCTACACAGTGAGGAGGCTTTTTTATTAAGCCTTTTGAACCTTGAAAACCGCATATCCGACGAAACAGGTACTTTAGCTGACGGACTCGAAAAGAGAAAGCAATATCGGAGAAAACGCCATGACCGCCTCGCGGCGCGAGCGACACATTCCATCCGAAAGACAGTATTGGCAAGCTGTCCTGCGATAACCCCGTCAGCCTATAATGATACTCCTGCCCAGCCACAGACGCAAGCAATGGGGGCAGCTCGGAGAGAACCTCGGAGGGGTGAGATGCCCGTGATGCGGAGCCGTCCGCAGCCTGTAAGTTGCCCATGTGCGGGGATGGCAGTGGCCGAACAGCAGCACAAATTGTTTTTAATGCTAGATGCTACGAGGACCGCTTCGTTATATATCAAACTAAACTTTTGGAGCGGTCTTTGTATTTGTGGCATTAAGAAATACGGATTTTTTAAAACCGACTGTATCGTACAGCGGTTTATTTATTTGATGAAAGGGAAAGGTCAATGAAAAATGTAGAGATATTTAACAATATTGAGTTTGGAAGTGTGCGAGTCCTGGAAGATAGCGATAGGCTGCTGTTCTGCGGCAATGATGTTGCTACAGCTCTTGGATACAGGGATCCAAGAAAAGCAGTTGCCCGCTACTGCAAGGAAGGGGTAAAACGCCCCATCCTTTCAAAAGGCGGTGCGCAAGAGACCATCGTAATACCTGAGGGCGATGTATACCGCATGATTGTTGGAAGCAAGCTTCCCGATGCCCAGCGATTTGAACATTGGCTATTTAGTGAGGTCGTTCCGAGCATACGAAAACATGGCGCATACATTATGCCAGAGAAGCTTGATGAAATAAAAAACGATCCGGAAGCACTTACGAAACTTGCATCTGCGTTGGAGAACGAGAGAAAAAAGGTCGTGCTGCTCAGTGAGGAAAACATAGCCCTGCAGAACAAGGCAATGTATTATGACTATTTCTGCGAAATAGGTTTTTGCACGAATATTTCCACTACAGCAAAGGAACTCAACATCCCAACAAAACAGTTCGTAGAATTCCTTCTCAGAGGCAGTTTCCTTTATCGGACAATTCGAGGCGTACTTCTGCCCTATTCTGAAACGCTTACAGAAGGCTTGTTCGAGGTGAAGGATTTCTGTGTCAACGGGCATCACGGCGTTTACACGCTTATCACCCCGGAAGGGAAAGCCCTGTTCAGACTGCTTATACCGGAGCGCAACAGCAATCCGAGGTCGGCGAAGAATAGTAAATCCTAAACGGCAAAATGCTGAGGTTTGAATAATAGGGGGACATTCATGGAAAAGTTCTCCGCAGCCTTTGAGTATGATGGGTGCCGCATGATCGCAGATGTTGTGGATATCAGCTAGAAACTGAGCTGTTATTGACTTAATCCCCGAAGAAGGTTTTCACGATTACGCCGCACGGGAGATTCAGCAGCTAGGTTACTTTCATGGCGAGAGCTTTCTCGCCTACTGCTTCGATTTTGAAGTCTACTCTGTCGATCTGCTGTAAAATCAGGGGTTTCTGTTAACAAAGGACGAGATATCCTATATTACCCGCAACGATACACCGCTCGTTCCCGTACGTAGCCACCAAGACTCATGGTTAAAATAGATGTCATTTAAGTATTTCGGGCTGTTCTTGGATTTGAACCCGCGTGGCGCCTTTTCTCATACGAGCAGCTCGTTTGTCCAACGGCTAACATCCGTAATACGTCGAATGCCAATTTGGATGAGCTTGATTAAATATTTCTAAATCAATTGTTCGGACGTACCAACAGGCGAACCATTAGAGATAATTTTTTCCAAAACGATATCCTGCGGAAGAACTCGGCTTTTATTTTGAAGAACTTATAACCCCATGGTTGCTGATAAATAGAGTGTATGCGTTGAAAATGATGGTCATTAAAGTATATTAATAAATCCTGAGTTTTGGTTTGACTTATAAATGTTGAACAAAATTGCAGCATATTGCAGTGAAAAACAAGGCACTGTTACAAATAAAACTGCGATGCTATACTTATTACAATGTCAAGCCTGTACGCTTGAGAAATATTATGGAGGTGCAGCAATGGAAATTTTCAGCAAAGCCCTTAATTGGTATTCAGCATTACCCGCGGCCGTCATGATAATGATTGGCATCTTTCTTGTCGGTCTTATCCTTGCGCGTCTAAAAGTTCTTGAAGCTCTTAAGTCATCAATCTACGTTGCGGCAGGTATCGTCGGGCTAAATACGATGGTTGGTATGTTTGCTGGAGCAGTCATACCGATACTTACTCAGGTTATATCATCCACGGGAATGAAGCTTGACATAATCGATCTCGGTGTTGGCTCCGCTCAGTCGTTTGTCATCTTCCCGCTTAGCTTCTATGCGATTCTTCTGGCAGTTGGACTTGCTGTTAACGTCATAATGATTCTTTTGAAGCTGACTGACACATTTGATGTAGATATTTTCAACTACTACGTCTGGGCGCTGTCATCCGCCTTCGTGTATGTTCTCACGAAGAATGTTGCGCTTGCCGTTGCTGCGTTCGTAGTAACAGAGATAGTGATACTCAAGTTGGCTGATATAACTGCTCCGGCAATCGAACGTGAATATGGGCTAGAGGGAATTTCCGTTCCGCACGGCAACGCTGTTGTCTTTGCCCCGGTCGGAATGCTGGTCAACTGGGTCATAGAGAAAATCCCCGTTGTCAACAAAATCGACTGGAGTCCTGAAATAATCGAACAGAAGTTCGGCGGATTGGTTCAGCCGTCAACTCTCGGCTTCGTAATGGGAATAGTACTTGGCATTATCGCAAAAAGTTCGTTTGGAAACTGTGTGGTGCTTGGCATCACCATCGCTGCATTTATGATCCTCTTCCCGAAGGTTCTGAATGTTCTCATAGAGGGCATTACTCCTGTAGCGGAAGGCATGAAGGAATTTACCGAAAAGAAACTTAAAAGAAAGCTCTATATCGGTCTGGATGCGGCGATTCTTGTCGGAATGCCTGATGTAATGGCAGCCGGAATCCTCCTCGTTCCCGTTATTATTCTTTTAGCATTCATTCTTCCCGGAAACCGAGTACTTCCTCTTGCGGATCTTGCAATAGCCGCTCCGTTCCTGATATCCTGCTGCATGCCGTTCTGCAAAAAGAATATTTTCAGAGGCTTTATAAGTGGAATCTTTGTCTTTATTATAGCGCTCTATATATGCACCGATACGGCCAGCCTCTATACCGGAGCTGCTGCGCTTAACGGTCAGCCATTTGACAGTACCTCAACCTCCCTCGGTATTTCATCAACTCCTGTGAGCTGGATTATTGCAAAGGTTGTTCAGCTATTTACTTAACAAGAGGATGTAAGAAAAAGCTATAAGACTAACGTATTCGTGCAAATCTGATAAAGGAGAGTCCCTATGGACAAAATTTGAATTATTGTCGCATGTGGAACAGGCGGCGTAACATCAAAAAACATTGCGATGAAAATCGAAAAATACCTAAAAAGCAAGGGCATAGATTGTTCAATCGATACCTGCAAGGTTGTCGAGGTTCGCTCTAAAACTGTCTCGCTTAAGCCGGACCTCGTGGTTTCGTCCACTCAGCTTCCGGATGTAGGTGTACCAAGGGTTGTTGCAACATCGTTGCTAACCGGAATAGGTGTAGACAAAGTATATAACGAGATTTACGACATTTTGACTAAATAGTGTGATCAAGGGAGGCGATCAAGTGCATATCGAACGAGATAGCAGGCTGTGGTATGGGCAGTATGGCGGATGCTTTATTGCTGATGCGTTTACACTTGCCTGTGACAAATACTATCATCAGTATAGCGAAGTGATTGAGACCAAGGACTTTTTACGGGAATATGAACTGCTAAAAAAACGCTTTGCTCATGAAAAATTTCGGTTTCTAAAAACAGAGAAAGAAAATTTAACACTTTGCTACGCGCCGGAAAATGTATACCCCATTTTGGGAACAGCACTCTTGGCAAAAAAGCTCAATAAAAAGCAGGCTTTGTGCGGAGTGCGATTTGCGGACGAAGCGCTTCTGTGTGCTCGTGTGAGCGCTTATTTGGGAGTACCTCTTAAGCTGTTCCTGTCAAGCGATATTGCGGGAATATCTTCGTTAACTGCGCGTTTGTCCGCTATGGGAGCCGAATACGATACGAAAATGTGCGGCGAGCTGTTCAATTTACCGGAAATGTATGCCTTTCAGGCCTGGGTTTCCTCCCCTGAGGATAATATTATCATCAACTGCCGCAGTAATGTCGGCGCATTCCCACAGACAAACATTGCGAGCGATTTTGCAAAGGAGTATGGGTATAAGCTATTCTCGGCGCTCAAAATTCAATCTGAATCAGATTACACAAGAATTGTCGTTCCTTCCGTTAGCGGCTCGTTGGCGCTTTCGGTGATAAAAACGGCAGGAGACCCTGCGAAAGAATTTGTCTGCGTGGAATGTGACACTGAACAAAATCTTGTCCCAGAGCTGGACAGCTACTGCGGAACCTTTACTAAAATATTGCGCAACAATTATTCAGACAGGGTTCTGGCTCCTGAGCTGGCGGAACTGGTAGATGAGGGACGCGCAGCGCGTATAGCTGTAAACCCTGAAAAGGCAATATGTACAAATATGCCCGAGAGCGTTTACCAGTCGCTATCTCTGCAAAGTCTTGCCGCACTTTCCTACTGTATGGAACGGGAGGACGATGTAAAAACGCTTTGTGTTGTACGCGGAATGCGTTGGGGTGCTGTGCTGTGAACAACAGAATTGAAACAACTATAAAAAAAGCACAGAGTGAAGGGCATGTTGCATTTATAGGACTTGTGCCTATTGACCCATATTCGATGTCGAAAACACGTGAAACTGCTGATTTGATGATTGAGTCCGGAGTAGATATTGTTATGGTACATATACCAAACTGGATACCGTGGATGGAAGGCGGCGTCCTTCAGCGCGCGGCTATGGAACCAAGAAACTCTGGCGTTACAAGGGAAAGTATTTTCGATTTTATTAGAGAACTGCGTGAGGCATATCCGAAGGTGCCTCTTATAGACATGACACTTTATGATACCGTAATGACCATGGGACAGGAGAAATTCCTTGAGCTGTCGGAAAAAGCCGGCGTTGATGGGTTTGACCTACCAAATTACCCGTTAATCAGTACCGATGATAAGTTCGGCTTTTACGAAAAATGCATCGAGAGCAATAAACATCTTATTCTTGCGATTTCTTATGAGGTCGCGACTGCAGAAGAGGGTACCGATGAATACCGGATGCTTCTCGAGATGGCCCGTAAGGCTCGTGGCTTCGCTTTTATCATGAACGCTCCGGGCGGACAATCAGGTTCAAATGTAAAGCTTACAGATGAACAGCTAAGCGCGGCTGTCACACGCGTAAAGAGCATAATGAAGAAACAGGGAAATGAGTGTTATATTTCAATCGTTTGCGGAATCTCCGGAAAAGACGACATCGAAAAAGTAAAGCGCTCCGGAGCTGAGTGTTTTATGATCGGCAGCGCATATATTAAATACCTTCAGGACGGCAAATCAAAAGAGGAAGTTTCTGCATATTTGAAGGACATTCGGGCTATGTGCGACTATAAAGCGAGGTGACTATATGAAATCCGTTGAGGAAAAGTTTTTTGATTATGAGGCGCATAAGCAGGGGGCGGTTATCGTGGAGATACCTCTTTTGCAGCCGATCCCAAAGACACAGCTTGAAACCGCAGATTTGCTCGTAAGAGCTGGAATTGATGTAATTCAGATTGCCATACCTGTCAGATTTCCATGGATGTATGGTAGCCGGATACTCCAAATTCAAAAGCTTGCGGCACACAGTGATATATGCTATAGACAGTCATTCGATGTTCTAGAGGCTCTTGTCAACAAATATACAGACACAGAGTTCATGCCGGTAGGGTTCTATGGCGGACTCCAGCGCATGGGACAGAGCAACTACGTTAGCCAGTGTGCTAGTCTGGGGATAAAACTGGCAGATATTCCGGATTACCCTCTTGTACACGACAACGACCCACGCGGACTTGCCGGCGAACTGCGAGAGCACGGCATTGACTATGTTACTATTATCAGTTCGGAAATGGCCGCGCAGACCGAGGGTAGCTACGGATATGCCCAGCTCGAAAAGCTGATTTCAATGTCGCATGGCTTTTGCTTCCTTCTTGCCGCAGCCGGCGGAAAGACTGGCGAAAAGAGAAGCTTTGACTATGATGCCCTTGCCCGTACGAAAGAGAAAATCGTGGAAATACAGAAGAAAGTCGGCAGAAGATGCCCGATAGTTGCGGTATGTGGCATCTCAGAGCCAGAGCAGGTCAGGATACTCGTCAAGGAGCTCGGTCTGCACGTCATGTTCGGAAGCGCTCTTTTTACAAGAATTATGAATGGCGACAGCAACGACAAAATATACGGTTTCTTATCCGAAATGAAAAATGCGGCAAGCTGATTAAGGTGACTAAATGAGTGATGAAATTAAAATAACCGAAGAATGCATCGATCTTAACGTAACAGCGGCAAATCGCGAAGAGGTGTTAGAGCACCTTGTCGCCCTGCTTGAAAAACAAGGATTTGTTGACACTGAATACACAAAAAAGATCCTCGAAAGAGAGAAAAATTATCCCACAGGTTTATGCTTTTCAAAAATTAAAATTGCTATTCCGCACGGAGATCCCCAATATGTAAACGAGTCTTCGATTGCAATAGGAAGATGCATCAATAAGCCGATGTTCGGAAGCATGGAAGATCCCTCAGAGCAAGTAGGCGTGGATATAGTTGTACTGCTCGCGGTAAAGGATCCTGAAAGCCACTTAACAATATTAAACAATCTTATGGAAATGTTCACAATAGAAAAAAACTGCGAAGTGCTTATAAGCGGCAATTCAAATGAAGAAGTCTGCCAGCTTTTTAAAAAGTGCTTATACGAGAAAAATTAAGGGGTACACTATGAATCGAATGGAAAAAATATTTAATGAAATGCTGTCAAAGGGTGAAAAGATCCTCGTCTCGTATTTTCCGCTCTGCGATTCTGCGCTTGATGATCAGGTCGAGTGGGCAAAAAAATACTTCAACAACGGGACAACCGTTCTTGAGATGGGACTGCCATATGAAGATCCCTGCCTAGACGGAGCGGTCGTTCGCGATTCTATGAAACGCGCACTGAAAGAACACAACGTCAATGACGCATTCGATACTATTGCAAAGCTGCGTGAAGCTTGCCCCAATAATATTCTGCAAGTGATGACATATTTTGAAATAGTTGATAAAATAGGCATCAAGGAATTTGCTAAACGCTGTTATGAGTGCGGTGCTGACGCAGTTCTGTCCCCAAACATTCCTTGCGAGCACATGGCGGAACTGGATAGCGCATTGTCTGAATACGGTCTGATTAATCTTCGCTTTGCGCCGTTTAGTCTTACGGAAGAAGCAATAATGGATCTAAAAACAAACGCGAAAGGGTACATATTTCTCCAGGCGGTTGACGGTGTAACAGGCGCGCAGAAAACCACATCTCCTCAGGTTGGAGTGAATGCTAAAACGCTCAAGGCTTGTGGAATTAAAACACCCGTTGTTGCCGGATTCGGCATTTCCAATCCTCAGCAGGTACACGAGATGATTGAGATGGGTGCAGACGGCGTAATTGTCGGCAGCGCCATCGTATCCGCGATCCTCGAAGGGAATGGCCCGGAGCTTATAGGGCAGCTTGGAGACTCGCTAAAGTAAGAGGAAGGTAGAAAAATGCTGATCATCACACAGCGTTGCATAAAAATACTGGAAATGGTCTGCAAAAAGTCCGGTCCTGCCACGGTCAAACAGATTTCGGAAGAGCTGAAAATCAGTGAAAGAACCACCCGTTACGACATTTTGGCTCTCAGGGACTGGCTTTTCGAAAGAAACATAAGTCTTATGAGCATACCTAAAAAGGGAATCTGCATCAGTGATGAAGACCGGGACAGGGCTCTTGCCTTAATCGAAGAGTTTTACCGCGGAAACAGCTCCTGCGACATTATACTCAATTCAGATGAACGGGCTCTTGTGATTGTTGTTAACATACTTGAAGGGCACGAGAATGAAACAATCGATGACGCCTCAGAATCGCAAGGCGTAAGCAGGACGACCTTTGTTCGTGATATGGAAAAGGCTGCTGAGTGGTTCGCAAAGCATAATGTTAAGCTTCAGAGGCGTCAGAAGCGAGGTGTGCGGCTTGAAGTTGATGAGCTTCAGCGGCGCAGATTAATAGTCGATTTTATCATTGAAAACTCTAACGAGAACGCTTTTTTGAGTTATTTCTTTTTGCAAAATCAAAGTGTTTCTGGTGCTATTCAAGAGCAAAGCGGATATGCATATGTAAACCGAATACTTGGCTCGGTTGATTTCCAGAAGCTGTTTGATTCGGTTGATGAGTATTTAAACAGCCTTCACATGACGGTTGAAGACAGCGCATACATGTGGCTTATTTATTATCTCGCAGTCATGGCAGCTCGGACAAAGGACGGCAAATACATCGAAACCCTTCCCGAAAGCTACAGTCAATTCACCCAAATGGATGAGTATCGAGCGGTCGAAGAAGGCTTAAAAAGGCAGATGGAAGGCGCAGTTCCGGAAAAATATCTGGTTAATGAAGCGGTATTTATTACAGCAAAAATCTATGTTTCTTCAAATACCAACATTATCAGAGTAAAAAAGGAGAACAGCGATACAGCTGACAAAATATATAGCTTTATAATTGATGAGGTTTTCAGGCGAATTGGTTTTGACGTAGGCAATGATAAGGAGCTAGCTGATGGATTAAAGACCCATCTCCAAGCTTCTATTGTGCGTGCGCAGCTCGATATGCAGGCGCGCAATGTCATGCTTGAAGAAATAAAAAGGAAATTTCCTGACTTGTTCAAAGTGTGCAGTGAGATTGAGATTGATTTGGCTAAAAAGTTTGGTGTACATTTTGGTGAAAACGAAGTGGGCTTTATTACGCTTCATATCGCTGCAGCCATAGAGAGGATTCGAGAAATCGTATCAGCACCTATTTCTGTGAAGGCTGCCCTTGTTTGTGGATATGGCGTGGGTACAGTGACGTTTCTGATGCGTTCGTTTGAAAGACAGTTTCCCAATATTAAGATTATGGACAAACTGTCGGTTTTTGAAATTGGAAAATACGATTTTTCGAAAGTTGATGTTGTTTTTTCAACAATTGACATTCCTCTGCCTCTCCCAAAGCCGATTATTAAAGTCAAGCCCATTATTTCCAAGCTGGATGTACGAAGAATAGATTCATTTCTCAGAACAAGCAATACTGCAAAAACAAGTATTTCACAGGATTACAGGGTCAACGAGCTGCTTGGAATTATCAGTGAAACCTGCATAATAAAAGATTCAAAAAAGCTTGTCTCGGAACTTGGCAGGATTATGAGCACTTATGCTTATCCTATGCCATCAATCGCAAATCTTCCGTCATTGCCTGAAATTCTACTGAAAAAATATGTGGTTGCAAACATCGATGCCTCGAACTGGGAAGATGCTGTAGTAAAGGCAGCCCAACCGTTACTCTCAACCAATTGTATCCCCAAGGAATATGTCGATGGAATAATAGAAATCAAAAATTTGTATAATCAGTATTCCGTTATTTCCAATGGCATTTGTATGCCTCATGCTTCGCCGTGCGAATCATCAAAGCTTGGAATGTCGCTCGCGACGTTAAAAAAACCTATTGAAATTAATATTGACGGGCAGACGATACAGATCCGCGTTTTCATGGTGCTTTCACTTGTTGATACTATAACTCACGCTAAAGCGATTGATGAGATATTCAGTATGCTCGATGAGTTTCCTGATTTTGTCGATGACCTAGCCCAGGCAGCCAGCACGGCAGAGCTCTGCCGCGTATTCAGAATGTACTATGATAAACTTTTCTGAAGGAGAAAAAATGATCAGCAAAGACTTTATAATAAAAAACAAAACCGGCATCCATGCGCGTCCGGCATCCGACCTTTGCGTACTTTCCAAGGGATTTGAAAGCAGCATACGGATTCTATGCGGTTCAAAGGTGGTTAACCCGAGAAGCGTTGTAAGTGTTTTGACCGGAGATATGAGTCGGGGAAAAACCATAACTGTAGAGATAGATGGTGCCGACGAGGAGAAAGCGTTAGCCGCATTAACAGCGTTTTTCAATGAGCTAGACGAGTAAAGACTTTGTGGAGGCAAAAATGGAAGTATATAAAGGTAATGCAGCTTCATACGGAATCGCGGTAGGAAAAGTACATATTTATATTCCAACGAATCCGCTGGCAACTGAGAGATATATCTCTAGGGAAGACGTTACAGATGAACTTAACGCCTATCAGTATGCGATTGAAAAAGCAGACAGCGAGATTAATTCCTTACTTGGCGCTTTTGAACAAAGTCAGCCGGACAAGGTTAAAATATTTAAAGCACATCTCGAGCTAATTCATGATGAAGAAATCGAACAAAGCATCAGGAGCTCAATCGCAGATGATTTTCTTGGCAGTGACTGGGCGATAGAAAAGGTTTACTCTTCATATGCGCAAGAGCTTTCACAGCTGCAAGACCCCCTTATTAAAGAACGCGCCGCCGATCTTGTTGATGTAAAAAAAAGGCTGTTAAGAATTTGTCTAGGAATATCTGAAGACAATCTTTCTCGTCTCGATAGCCCCTGCATTGTGGTTTTAGAAGACCTTTTACCTTCTGATTCGGCTACACTTGACCGAAGAAATGTTAAAGGCATTATTACGGAAATTGGCGGTGCTACGTCGCATTCCGCAATTATTACCAGAAGTTACGGAATACCGGCGCTTCTTGGCGTGAAAGATGCGCTTAAAAATCTGCGGGAAAGCATGACCGTAATTATTGACGCGCCAAACGGGCAGATAATATCGGAACCGGACTGCGCTCAGCTTGAAGCCTATCTCAAAAAGGAGGCGGAGTTCAAGCAGGAATCTGCCGATACGCAGAAACACTTTTCTCAGGAATGCAAGACCGCTGATGGTGCTAACATACAAATTGGAATTAACATCGCCCGTCCCTCTACCGAGGAGCTTGCCGCACTTGAGTCAGTTGATTATGTCGGCTTATTTCGAACAGAGTTTCTATATATGAACGCGACCTCGTTTCCATCGGAAGAGGAGCAGTTCGAGCAGTACAAAACGCTGGTGATGGCTGCAAAAGGCAAGCCAGTTACGCTTAGAACGCTGGATATAGGCGGAGATAAGACGCTTAGCTACTATGAGCTGCCTAAGGAAACCAATCCGTTTTTGGGCGTTCGTGCGCTTAGATTATGTCTTGCAAAGCCTGATATTTTCCGAACACAGCTTCGGGCAGCATTAAAAGCATCCGTATTCGGACCAATCGATCTAATGTTTCCTATGGTAGGAAGTATAGATGATATAAAGGCAGCCAAGCAGATGCTCGAAGAAGTAAAGTCCGAGCTTAGGCAGGAAAAAGTTTTATTCGATGAGAATATGAAAACAGGAATCATGATTGAGATTCCCTCTATTGCACTGATGGCTGATGTTGCGGCAAAGTATGTGGACTTTGCAAGTATAGGAACAAATGATTTATGTCAGTATCTTTTAGCTGCTGACAGACAGAACCCTGATATGGGAAAATACTATCAAAGCTTTCATCCGGCGCTGTTTCGCACGATTAAATACGCGGTTGAAGAGTTCAACAAAGCAGGCAAGTCTATAAGTGTATGCGGAGAAATGGGGGGCGATCAGCTTGCCGCTCCCGTTCTCGTCGGCATGGGCATGCACAAGCTCAGTATGGGGATTTCATCAGTAGCAAGGATTAAGAGTACTCTCATGAAGCATACGCTATCAGAGCTTGAGGAGATAGCTGAAAAGGTTGTATCTATGCAGACAGCGGAAGATATTGAAAACTATCTGCATTCTGTAATCTGAGAGTTGGCAACGTAAATTAATGTTCCTAAAAACTCTGCCAGTTAACTGTAAGTTTTCTAAAAATATCCTGAGGAGAAAGAAATGACCGAAGACGCAAAAAAGGCCACTTCAAATCAATACGCTATATTTGACATGGACGGTACGCTGATTGATTCGATACCTCTGCTCGATGAGATAAGCGTCGATTATCTGGCAAAGCGTTCAATCCCTCCAGACAAAGAATTTAACAGTCGGGCAAAAACGATGAGCCTGTACGAATATTCTGAACTGTTAAGAAATATTGCCGGTAATAAGGAAACTATTGAAGAAACGCTGGAAGAAATTAAGGCACATATAGAGCGTGTATACAGCGCCGATATTTCGGCAAAGCCGAAAGCCTTTGAATACATAGAGAAACTCAGAAGCAACGGCGTGCGTATGTGTGTCGCGTCGGCGACCGAGGAGAAGTTCATAGTATTAATCCTCTCAAGACTTGGACTTCTCCCGTATTTCGAATTCATTGTCACTGTTTCAAAGGCAGGAAAAAGTAAAGACGACCCTGCAGTCTTTATAGATGCCGCTAAGCGATTCGGAGAAACAGATTATTCGATGATTACGGTATACGAGGATTCACCCACGGCGATGAAGACGGCAAAATCAGCCGGATTTCGGGTTGTCGGCGTATATGATGAAGCAGAAAGGGCAAATATCGACGAAATAAAGAAGACTTGCGACCTATTCATAGAGAGCTTTAGACAACTATTTTAAATAGAAAATACTATACAAATTCAAACAAGAGCAAAAGCTCAAATCTCCCTAAGCGAGCTCACTAAATGCCATGACATCTGGCTTTTTAGCCTGTTTTAAGGCAAAACAACTACATATTAGCCCATAAAGTTAGAACTCACCTCGTTAAATTTTACTGCAATTTCATAGATGTCATTTTAGTATTTCGGGCTGTTCTTGGATTTGAACCCGCACGCGGCACAGTTTTAGCTCCTAAACAGGTACTGTTATGTTAGAAAATCTACTGATTTCAAAACAACGCTGCTTTATTTTTAAATCATAAAAACTAAATATAAGCTTCAAAGGCGTCAGTTTCGGTCCGTGTTCAGGCCGATAGAAACTGGCGCCTTTTTTCGTTTCTATAATAAATGTGAGGAGGACTCCAATGAAACCTATTGATGTAAACCAGAGAAACAGATACTTTGCTGAGCTGGCCATTGCCCTGAAGCGTGAGGGGCTGGGGACAATGCCACCTGAGGACGGTCTGCTGATGTCTTGCTGGACGGTCGTCCCGTCTGTCAGATCAACGGTGGGGGGAGCGTCCGGTATCGACGCGAGAACTTGATTGCCGAAATCTTCGAGCGCGCCTTACAAAAAGCCACGGCTACAGCGGAAACAGTGTCAGAGTATATGCGGCTCAGAAGCAGCACCGCTTATCAAAGCACAGGGACTGGATGAAGACTACAAGCAGCTGGCAGATTTCAACGGTGTAGTTCTTGCCGGAGACCCCACCCGCTTTGGCGTCCAGCTTGTCACTTGGGATTGGGACTATGGCAGGACGGGCGTGTCCCAGGGACATTATATGTCCAACTATTATGAAGCTGCAAAAACGGATTTCGCGGTGCGTAGCGGACTTGTTGACCGACAACGCCTTTTCTCAGACGAACAGCTCACGGAGCTTTATCGCTGGGCGTCCAACGAGCTTGATAGTAACCCCAATCTTACTTACGAACAGGAAAAGTCTATTGAAAATATCCGGATGCAGATTCGGTCGCTCGTTCCAGATTTAGATGAGCGCCTTGCCAACTTACAAATTGTCCTGCTGATAGAACAAACCATGTAAATAAAAACAGCAAGCGTGTATAAGCTGGAGCTTCTATTTGAGGCCCCGGCTTTTTTCCGGTTGCGGAAAGGAAACATAAATGCCTTATGATCGCGAACGAAACAAAGTTCAACTCTGCGCCCCGGAGCGCTCGCTCACCTCGCCGAAAGAGCCTGTCTGCGCCCTTTATGAAAAATGCAGGGGGTGCCCATACCCCGCTCACGGATTTATTTGTTGGCGTAGAGATGGAAGCTGTATCCGATCCGAAGTTGAAAGATTGAATAAAAGGAAGGAGAGAGCAAAGTGATTCAAGCGGTTTTAACCAACAGCCAACATCCGGAATACGGTGTGGCTACTGTCCCTTTCCCTATTCCAAGAGAAGAATATGACCATATGATGGAGCTTCTGGCGCCATTGGAAATCGGGGACGCCGTTGTGCGGGATTGCCGTGTGGACGAGATCTCAAGTGAATATCCCATTCTTAAACGTTTGGAGAAGGTCGCTGTAAACATCGACGAGCTGGACTATCTGGTTAAAAGGCTGCAGAGCTTCGACCAGAATGAGCTCGCCAAGTATCAGGGTGTAGCCGTCACAAAGGGCTACTTTGAAATGGCCGATCTCATCAACCTGACTTTCTGCTGTCAGGATGCCACGGTCATCCGCAGCTTCAGAAGTCTGGAGCAGATTGGGCGGGACCGATACATGGATTTGAACGGTGGCATGGGACTCAAGGAATTTTCGAACGATGAACTGCGCGGCGAGGCGCTGCGGCTTATTCTCCAGGAAGAAGGAAAGGTTACGCCCTATGGCGTTATTTATGAAAACGGTATGGAACTGACCCAAGACTATGACGGAAAACAATTCCCCGAATACCGCTATGAAGACTGTTCTATGGAGCTTGCAATGTCTCTGGGAATGCCAGGCGAAAAGGAATCCTTTCTCTATCTCCCCATGCCGGACAGCACACTCCATCGCGTCATGCAGCGCTCGGGCTACGATGAGCTGACTGAAGTGAGTCTGCGTCTTATGGAAAGCGCACTGCCGGAGGAACTGGACACGGCGCTGGATATGGAGCATGAGAGCCTGAGGAGCCTAAACGAACTTTGTAAGGTTACATTCAAGCTGGATGCCGCAGATATGGAGAAACTCGGCGCAGTCATCCAGCTTACCAAGCCCCAAAATGCCACCGAAATCCAGCACTTAGCCGAACAGCTTGACCTGTTCGACTTTGTTCCAGGAGCGCAAACGCCAGAAGATTACGGCAGACACATGATCCAATCTTCGGGGCATTACGAATATGATGACAATCTCGACGGATTTTATGACTATGAAAAATACGGCAGCGAGCGTATTGTGCAGGAACAGGGCGAATTCAACAGTCGAGGGTATATTTCCTATAAAGGCTTTGTGAGCGTCCAGGAAATTCTTTCTGGTTCGCAAAGTGAGCGATTGAGCTTCCAGATGGGAGATATGGGATGATTACGATCCGTTTGACCCGTGCAGATAACAAGCCGCCCCTGCCAAGTAATGTTTTGTTTCTGGTGGTAATGAAAATGGAGTAGCTTTCTGAAGCATTCTATGGTAGGTTGTGTGCTTGACAAAATCAGATAGGAGAACGCCACATGGAAGACAAAAACAGAAGAGATATCAATCATGAACCCCAAGGTCCTGCCAACCCACAGAAATATGCCGCCCGGCCCGCCTCTTCTGATGAGGCGGGTCTTTTCTATGCTGCGACGCAGGAGCAGGACGCAGAACTTGGCTGTATCGGTCATGTCCGTATGGACTTTGGCAGAGGCGGCGACGAGTTCTGGACGACATGGCACCCACGCGGCGACGAGACGCTGAATTCACCGGAATTCAAGGCGGAGCTGACTGAGGTTGTAAACGAGATGCGTCGCGGGCCAATGAAAAGCCTTTCTGCCATGTCCTCGTATTGCTATACCCACGGCGGCGAAATCACAGGCGGATACACGCAAAATTACGGCTACATTGTGGAAACGCCGAACTACCGCTACTGCCTGCGCAGCAACCCACAGCGTGGAGACTACAACGCGTATTTAACATGTTTCGATCTACGCGTACAGCGACAGCAACAGGCAGAACAGCCCGCCGTTGGCAGAGTCTCCTTCGCTAGCGGCGAAGAAATCACTTATACCAACCCGGAAGAATATCTCAAGGCTATCCGGGAGGAACTGCCTTATCATGCCACATCCGGTTTCCGCTATCAGACGCTTACGGATGACCCGCAGGTACGAAAGACAGTTGATGATGAGATCTATAACCTCTTCGGTGAGAAAAACCCTAGATCTCATGAAGAATATGAAACCCCGCCAATGCAGGGTATGAATTTTGGAGGTATGTAAATGACAGTAGATCAAAATTGGTTGAAGTTTATGCGTGAGCAGTACCCGCAGGGCTCCCGCATCCGGCTGCGTGAAATGAGGGACCCGTATAATCCCGTGGAGCCGGGGACGATGGGCACGCTGAATTTCATTGACGACATCGGCACATTCCATTGCACTTGGGACAATGGCCGTACGCTTGGGCTTGTGATGGGTGAGGACAGCTTCTCCGTTCTGCCACCAGAGCCAACGCTCCTGAAGCTCTATATGCCCATGACCGTGACATATTACGAGCGCAACGAATACGGTGATCTAGAAAACGATGAAATGACCATGGATAGCCGCACAGCGACAAGTTATGCCAACACCATAGCCGGAGCAATTCTGCGGGAACGCAGATCGGAAGAGGCTGAGCGCGGCCTAATGAAGTATTACAGTGAGCACGACGGCGTAGAACAGAAGGTACGCTCTCTTCAATTTGCTGTGGAGACCCGAGACGGTAATCTATGGGGCGTTGCCGAATGCAGGGTTGTAGGCGCTTTGACTCCGGAAGAGTTGGAGCTATTGAAGGATTATGTCTCCGGTCAGGCCAGCGACGGCTTCGGAGAGGGTTTTGAACAGCACGCCATCAAATTCAGCGATGGTGAGATGTATGCTCATCTCTGGAGCTGTAATAAAAACTGGAGCATTCAGACCGAGCAGGAGCAGTTTTCTCCTGTGCATGTACCCGGCTCTGATCCGAAAGACGATGATCAGGCTCCGCAGATGGGAGGGATGACACTTGGATAAGAGCTTTGATACGCTTCGGTGTATTCACCACACCACGTCCGCGGAATCCGCATGGCTCAATCAAAGACTGGACGAGATAACCGTCAAGGAAGCTGTTCTCCTGCACGGCGCGATTGCTGCGAATCCGCCCTGTTGTGGGCGGGAGGCTGTAGAATTGCTTGCACACCTGCCGGAATACGAGCTGTGCTATCCCGCGAATGATCCGCGTCAGCTTGGCGAATTCCTCGCTCGCGAAGAATACGCCATGGACGATGTGCTGCTTACCTACCTCGATCTGGACAAGCTTGCCAGCAGGTATATGGAAGAACATCCCGGCCAGTTTACTGGCGGAGCGTATGTGTACCACGGCAGCGGCAACGATGGTCGGCATTACGACGGCACAAACCTTGCGCAGCTTGAGGATAAGGACTGGAGCGTCAAGCTTCGTCTGGCATCTGACCAAAATCCCGAGGGTGTCTGGCTTAAGCTACCAGATTACGAGGAAATTAACGACGGTAGACCGGACGAAATTCGCATCGCGCTGGACGTACTGGGAGTGCGGACTATTGAGGAATGCCAACTGCTGGATGCGAAGTGTATCCTGCCGGAGATAAGGAACATCGCGGGAAATTACGACAGCCTTGCTGAACTGATTTACGATGGGCAGAATCTCGGCTTCGCGTTAGACGAGCGTGGCCAGGGCATGCCGCACTTCATGGAAAAGTTCGCCGCCGCCCTTGAGTATGAGAGGTGCCGCACTCTCGCGGATGCTGTGGATATCACCCAGAACCTAAGCTGTTATGACTTTATACCCGAAGAAGGCTTTCACGATTACGCCATGCGGGAGCTTCAGCGGCGCGGTTACTTCCGTGGCGAGAGCTCTCTCGCCGACTGTTTCGATTTTGAAGTCTACGCTGCCAATCTGCTAGAAAAGCAGGGATTTCTGTTAACAAAGGACGAGAAATCCTATATTACCCGCAAAGATACACCGTTCGTCCCAGTACATGACCACCCCAAATCGCAGCAGATGGTTATGCAATAGAAAAAGGGACCCGCAATTTGCGGATCCCCTACTCAATCTCCTGGTCCATGTTATTGAATTCTGGAGTGTCAAAGAATTCTGAAAGTGTTATATCCAGCGCATCACAGAGCTTTTTTAATGTAAAGACTCGCGGATTCTTAGTCGTTCCCATAACAATATCATGAACTGTGGAAGCTGTGGTTCCAGCCTCGCTGCACAGCTTTCCAATAGTAATATTGCGTTCACGGCATAGCTGTAAAATGCGTTGCGAAATTACTGTGCTTTTATCCACAAGTCTACCTCCAACTACGGAATTCCGTATATATTATCTGACATTGTTCGCCGAATTACATTCGGAATACCGTAGACTTGACAAAAAAGATGTGGTAAACTGTGTTCTGCAATACGGAATTCCGTATTGCAGACGAGGTGGCACTTATGATGAGCAATGACTTTGAAAAGGCGTTCGGCGACTTTATTGATCGCCGGGAGTATGATCAGGCGGAGAACGCGCTGTTCGCGATGGTACGAATCTCTTTCCTCGCCGGCTGGAAAGCCGCAGGCGGCGATCCGCCCAAACCGCAAAAAATATTCCAGCTTATGCACAAAGAGGATACTGATCCAAACGCGATTGAAACAGACATAAAAGAATAGAGTCCTAGCTAAACGACATTACAGGCTTCAAAAAAATCATAAATAATGCTAATAAAGAGCGATTGTTACTGCAACTGCAGAAAACGATCGCTCTTTTTGCTGCCCAAAATGGATAGTCAAACACATGGGAACAGAGTGCCCATATGCGAAAAAACTTCATTCATGAAGGGTTACATCCTGAAACGAGGTGAAAACAATTACAAAAAGCATTATCAGCTGGGTGGGTGGTAAGGCAAAACTCATGTGGCTTATCAATCTCCTTGCCCCGCCGAGGTATGAACGGAGCGTTGATGTGTTTGGAGGCAGCGGCACGGTAACCCTAAACCTCGACTGCCCACAGGCTAATCTCCAGGTATACAACGATTTTAACGGCAATTTAGTCAACCTTATGCGCTGTGCGAGGGAAATGCCGCTGGCTCTTTTGAGAGAGCTGGGCTTTCTGACTCTCAACTCCCGAGATGATTTCGAGCTATGCAAAAAATTCATTGAGCAGGAGGAGTTTACCGAAGAGGACTTGAAGCGAGAGCTTATTCTCACCGAGATTATGTTCGAGCCACCCAGTGCAAGACAAATGAAAAAGCTTTTAACCCAAAAAGCAAAACACCGTGGCATCAAGCGAGCCGCAACCTACTATAAGCTCTTACGTTACAGCTTCAACGCAAATGGTGATACCTACGGCGGCAAAAAGTGCGATGTCCGTAGATTTTTTGTAGACATCTGGAATTTCTCGCGAGCCTTTTCTGAGGTAACCATCGAAAACAAGGACTTTGAAGCTCTAATTAAGCAGTATGACAGAGAAAATGCCTTCATCTATTGTGATCCGCCCTACTTTGAAGCCGAGGGTTTTTATGCCGTAGTGTTTACAAAAGAGGATCACAAACGGCTGCACGATACCATCAAGGAAGCCAAGGGCTACGTTATGGTTAGCTACAACTATGCCCCCGAAATTTTGGAACTGTATCAAGACTTCTACATCTTCTACACCACCCGCCCCAACAGCATGAGCCACAAGGAGGGCGATGCTTACGAGGAAATCATCATGACCAACTACGATCCACGGCCCTTTATCAAGGAGAAAAGTCATCAGTTTACACTGTTTCCCCTGCTCAATATCTCCAGCGAGGGCGAATATAAACTTATCCGCGAACCACCAAAAGCTTTGGTGGTTTAATTATTTAGACGAGGTAAACGAATTTGATAAAAGAAAAAACAATTAACCCATTGACTGTAATCCCCGATGAAATTGTGGCGACCTGCGAGTTCGATGTAAAAAGCGGACTTGCCTTGGCCATTGCCCCCGGTATGCTGATCCTCCGCAACAAGAAGATGATGGCGATGAATTTGGTAAAGGCAATTACCACCTTCTCGGAGTTTGGAGCAGATCTCACTGCAAAGCTTGCCAAAGCCTGCGGTTTCTGCGATAACTGCGGTGAAATTGGAACGGGCACACCGGCGAGCTGGGCTGCCGAGTGTGACCTTTGCGCAGAACTGCTTGCTATCAAAAACGACATTCGTGTACCTGAATACCTCCGTGACAAAGCAGGTATCACCCCAAATGCAAAGCTTACCGCCAAGACGGATGAGGAAAGCGGAGAAATCATTCTGAGTGAAGCAGGGTATGATTACGACATTTCCGATGTTCCGCCTGAGCTTTTGGAGGTTCTCCGACTTTCCGGTGTCTGCCTTGGAGCGTTGGACGAAGCCCTCAGATTGGAGCGTGTAATTGATGTTGGATAAAAAAAGAGTGCCACAAAGAGTGACACTCAAAGCTGTTAATTGATTGGAGCTTTTTTAAAAGCTCATACAAATCATCGTTTACTATTTCCCAAACAAGAGACAAATTCACACCGTCGTAGTCATGAACAATACGGTTCCGCAAGCCATAGAGTTGTTTCCATGGTACATCGGTGTGGGCCGCTGTAAATTCGGAATCTAGGCGGTTTGCAAGCTCGCCAATTTGACTCAAGTTGAAAACGCAGGCTTTTCCACAAGCTTTGTATCACCGATAAAGCCATCTTAGTTAAGCCCTTTGCAGTATGACAAGACCTTCTCAGAGTAGGAAATCAGTTTGCCGATTATACGTCATTTCTCATACAAGCTTACCCCCGAAGCCCTAATCTCGTTTGCTATTTGGGAATTTGGCTGTATGTGAGCAACGTCAAAAACGTCAACTTCTTTTCCAGTGGCTATGCGGACATCTTCCATGAATTCAACAAATTTGAGACCACGCAGACCGCTGTCCACTAGAAGGTCAATGTCGCTTTTTTCGGTGGCCTTTCCCTTGGCGTAGGAGCCAAAAAGCACAGCACTTTTAATGTTATAGCTTTTGAATATAGGGGAAAGCTGAGCGGAAATGGCGGATAGTTCACTTGCTTTAATCACAAAAATGGCTCCTTTCACAAGAGTGTTTTCTAAATACAGTATAAACGATGTTAAATAATAATCAACAAGAATCAAGGGAGAAACCATGCAGAAAATCTTGAAAAACAAGCTATTCATTAGCACAGCTTGCCTCGTCTTGGCAGCTGTGCTTTCCTTTGTCCTCCTTCCCAAAATCTACGAGGACGAAACAGCCACAGCCAATGTGCTGGTGCTCAATCAGACGGTGGTCGAGGGAACGGAAATTACAGAGAAATTGCTCACCACTGCTGAGGTGGGAGCCTTTGGACTTTCGGGAGCTGTTGCCACCGACAAGGAGCAGGTCATCGGAATGGTTGCGACAAGCACTATTTATGAGGGCGAGTATCTCACCAAAAACCGCCTTGTGAGCGCAGAAGAATACGAGAACAGCGGTCACGGAACAGCCTTGGCGTTTGGCGAGTTTCTCCTGACCCTCAAGCTTCCCTCTACCTCCGCGGGGCTTGCAGGGTTGCTTCGTGGAGGTGCGTTGGTAGATGTTTACACCACCACCGAGAACGAAAACGGAGCAATAGAAACGGAAAAGGCACTCTCTGAAATCTCCGTCAAACAGGTGTTAAACAGCAAATTGGAGAGTCTCGACGACTTGGACGAGAGTCTGGCCGAGGAATCGGACAGCGTGAAGGACGAGCCAGATTATGCCCCTGTCTATATTGTTGTGACGGTGGACGAAGCCCAGGCAAAGACCTTGATTGCCCTTGAAAAAGCCGAGAACTTCCACCTGGTACTTACAAGGGCAGGTGATTAAGTGCTTATACCTATTTGGGGAGGGAGCGGTGTAGGCAAAACAACGCTTGTGACAGGATTGTTGGC
>JAYFQM010000121.1:0-6276 GCA_034927185.1 Oscillospiraceae bacterium
AGATGCCGTATACTATTACGGGTCCTGAAATTATGAACATTTTTGCGCCCGTTCCGGTGACAAAGCCTTCTGTCTTGAATTCGAGAGCGGGGGAGACAACAGCGTTTGCAAAGCCGGTTATCGGGACAAGCGTGCCTGCGCCACCGTGTTTGGCAATATCGTCATAAATGCCAAGACCAGTAAGCAGCGCTCCCAGAAAAACGAGAGTTATACTTGTCGCGGTAGATGCGAATTCCTTTGATAGCCCCGCGGAGCTGTACATCGCCAGTATTGCCTGCCCGACGCAGCAGATTGCACCTCCTATCAGGAAGGCCTTAACCATGTTTGGCAGCAGCTTTGAGTTTGGCGAAACTTTTTTGATATACGCGCCGTATTCTTCCTTCGACATTTTGAAATAATCCATTATGTCCTCCAATCAAGGAATTATCGTAATTCGGTAGTTGCGCGGTATGAAGCCGTGCAAAAAACCTCCTTTTGCGATTATTATCCGCAAAAGGAGGTCAAATATCAAAAAATCACAGGTAACAAAGACCTTCTGAACTTCCCGAAGCAATAACTCTAAATGTTGAGGTTAATGTTCTCGATACCGTTAGCCTCGAACTCAGACATATAGGTGTCCATACGCGCTGTAAGTTCATTCAGATCATCAGGGTTCAAATGCTCCTCGGTCATGTCACGCCGTGCGAGTTCTTCCGCGAGAATGTCGAAAAAAACGGCGTCTTCATAATCCGCGATAGCGTCGTGTATTCCACCCTCTTCATAGGCCCGCGAGGGAAAAACACGACCGAGGTAGGTCTGAGTTAGTTCCGGCAAACCATTTTGAGCCGCCAACGCGAAAATTTTTTCCTGCACGAGGTCATAGTCCTCGAAGCGGTCATTTCCTCTGGTGGAATTGAGAATCCAGTTCCCAATATAGACCAGATCAAGTAAATGGCGAAATTCCTTTGTGGAGAGCTTTATATCCATAACGGCCTCCTTTCAATAAGAGCAGCGGCGTCGCCTACCGCCTTTGCCGAATTATTACCCATAGAAAGACCATATAACAGCCGATAATCGGCTATGATATATTATACAATTCCGGATAGAGAGTGTTCGGCCTTTCGAGACAGGGAGAGTTTTATTTTTTGTCTACCCTAAATTATATCAAAAACGAAAGCAAAATACCAGCTATTTTATATAAGAATATACATCCGCTTTTCCTTGAAAATTGCGGCAATTTGAGGTATTATTATACGGCGTTATGCTTATACAGAAGCTTTGCTCAAAAGCGTGGGAGGTACAGATGGATAACAGAGCCATAGGCGTTTTCGATTCAGGGCTTGGCGGCCTGACCGCGACCGAGGAGCTGACGGGACTTTTACCCAATGAACGCATAATTTACCTGAGTGATTCATACAATTTTCCCTACGGGGAAAAATCGCGCGAGAGAATAATAGATTTGTCGCGCAGAGATCTGCGCTTTCTATTGGATCACGATGTCAAGGCGGTTTTCGTTGCCTGTGGTACGGCAACCTCTAACGCGCTTACGAGTCTGCGAGAGGAAAGCCCCGTGCCGGTATTCGGGGTCGTGGAACCCGTGGTATGTGAAGCCGTAAAACTCACGCGGAATAAGAAAATTGGGCTTCTCGCAACAACTGCCAGTGTCGGAGCCGGAACATTTCAAAAATTGCTGCGGGAAAAATCGCGGGAGATCGATATAGTCGCAAAGGCCTGCCCGAAATTTGCATCGATGGTCGAGGAAGGAATCTTTGACAAAGGCGACGTGAGAGTGCTTAGAGCCGTCGAGGAATACTTGCCGCCGCTTAAGAGGGCGGAGGTTGATACTGTGATTCTGGGCTGCACGCATTATCCGCTGCTTGAGGAAGTCATTAGCGAGTATATGGGCGAGGGCGTAAGGTTTATAAGCGCCGGAGCAGCCGCCGCCCGAAGCCTCTGCACTTATCTCCGTGAGAAGGGGCTCACCAATGAAAGCGGAGGGGCGGCAGCAGAGTATTATACGACCGGATCGCCGGAGCACTTTGCGGCGACATCAGCGCTTATGCTCAGACGCGATATTTCGCCGCTTATGAGAGGAATCGGCCCCCTTTGACAAGGACGGCAATATATAATATAATGACCGCGCGTATGCGGAATAATCCGCACAGTGCCAACTCGCGGTGCGATATTATCGGTTATCCGAGAGGAAAAGATTTTTTATGAAAATGAAAGATGTCATAATCTCCATTCGAGGGACGCAAAACGACACCCAGGGAGAGGACAATATAATAGAGCTCGAGACGGATGGAATGTTTGCCTACGAAAACGGCGAGGGCATTCTTTCCTACATGGAGAGCGAGCTTACGGGTCTAGACGGGACGAAAACCTCGTTTGTCATAAGCCCAATGGGCGTTGTTATGACCAGAGAAGGCAGTCTCAACAGCCGGATGGTTTTTGAAAAAGGCAAGAAGCATAACTTCCTTTACGAAACGCCGTTCGGCGCGGCGACGATGGGAGTCGACACGACGAATATTTCTATGTCGTTCGACGAACACGGAGGAAATATGCAAATCGACTATGTTGTGGATTTTCAGCACTCCGTTGTGGGGCACAACATGTTTAATATCAAAGTCAGCGAGCAAAGGAGAGAAAAAAATGGCCAATCTGATTGAAGAAGCTAAGCTCTCCATAGACGGGCTCCTGGAGAAGGCCTATAAGAAAGCGGTTACCGGCGGCCTTGTTCCGGATGCGGGTTTTCCTCAGGGCAAGGTCGAAATCCCAAAAGATACGTCGAACGGAGACTATGCAGCAAACCACGCTATGGCTGGGGCAAAGGCACTGAAGCTGCCGCCGCGCGGTATAGCGGAAATTCTGGTTTCCTGTCTCGACCTGGACGACAGCTTTTTCGAAAGCGTCCAAATCGCAGGACCGGGTTTTTTGAATTTCCGCCTTTCTGAAAAGTGGTATTCAAAGGTTCTTCATGACATACAAACCGAAGGAACATCTTACGGACGCTCGGACGAGGGGCTCGGCGAGAAGGTCATGGTCGAATTTGTTTCAGCGAATCCGACGGGGCCGATGACGATTGGCAACGCGCGTGGCGGGGTTTTGGGCGACGCGCTGGCCTCCGTCCTTGAAAGGGCCGGTTACAGGGTTTGGCGAGAGTTCTACGTCAACGACGCGGGAAATCAGGTCGACCTGTTTGGGAAATCTATCGAGGCGCGTTATCTTCAGCTCATTAAGGGCGAGGACGCCGTCGAATTTCCGGAAAACGGCTATCACGGTGACGACATCAGACTTCTGGCGCAGATGATCTTTGACCGTGACGGGGACAAGTACCTCGATATGGACGGAGATGAGCGCTGCAGGGCTTTTGTTGAATTCGGCCTGCCCTATAATATAGAGCTTATGAAAAAGCATCTTGAGCGCTACCGCATAAGTTTTGACGAGTGGTTTCTGGAAAGCTCGCTTCACAGCAGCGGCTATGTGGAAGAAACGGTCAAGCTCCTTGAGGACGGGGGCTACACCTATGAAAAGGACGATGCCCTCTGGCTCCGCAACACCGAGTTTGGGGCGGATAAGGACGAGGTCCTTAGAAGGGCAAACGGGTTCTACACTTATTATGCCGTCGATATTGCTTACCACCGCAACAAATTTATCGAGCGCGGTTTCGATAGGGTCATAGACGTCTGGGGCGCGGACCACCACGGTCACGCGATACGCTTTTCAGCGTCGATGACCGCTCCTGTACTTGGGCTTCAGAACAAAAAGCTTGATTTCCTGATAATGCAGATGGTCCGTCTGGTGCGCGGAAGCGAGGTCGTGAAGGTATCAAAGCGCACAGGCAAGGCGCTCACTCTCAACGATCTTATGGATGAGATCGGTGTTGACGCGTGCAGGTTCTTCTTCAACGCCAAGCCGGATACTCACCTGGAATTTGACCTTGACCTTGCGATCAGGCAGGACAGCGAAAACCCGGTTTATTATGTTCAGTATGCCCATGCGAGAATATGCAGCCTGATCTCCGCAATGGCGGAGGAGGGGCATCCCATCCCGAACGGCGGGGCAGTAAGCGCAGCGCTGCTGAATACCGAGCATGAGCGCGGGCTGATAAAGCAGCTCGCCATGTTCACGGAGGAGATAAGACTTGCCGCGCGGGATTACGACCCCTCGCGCATAAACCGCTATGTAACTGAGCTTGCGGCGAGGTTCCACAGATTCTATACGAGCTGCCGGATTAAGGAAGCCGAGCCTGCACTGCGCGACGCAAGGCTCATTTTGTGCGACTGTACCGAAAAGGTGATTGCAAACGCTCTTGATATCATTGGAGTAACGGCTCCTGAAAAAATGTAACCTAACGTCTCCGCTTTTTCAGCGGAGACGCTTTATCCCCAAAATAGCCTAGTGAAAAAGGCCGCCGCTAGCATACCCGCAAGGTCTGCAACGAGCGCCGCGGGAATCGCGTGGCGGCTGTTTTTAATTCCCGCGGCGCCGAAATATACCGCGATGACATAAAAGGTCGTCTCGGTCGAGCCGAGCATAACGGCGGCGCAGCGTCCTGCGAAAGAGTCCGCCCCGTTCGATTTGATTATATCGCTGCCAATGGCGAGCGCTCCGCTTCCGCTCAGGGGACGCAGTAGCATCAGCGGCACGGTTTCGGCCGGTATGCCGAGCTTCGAAAGCAGCGGTGAAAGAACAGAGCAAAGCGCGTCAATGGCGCCGCTTGCCCTCAGCATATAAATGCAGGGAAGCAGCGTTATAAGAGCGGGAACGATCCCCAGAACGGTCTTAAGGCCGTCTTTTGCCCCTGCGGTCATACCCGAAAAAACGTCTGTTCCGCGCCTCATGGCATAAGCCATCACGAATGCGATTATGACGGGGATGGCGAGGTCTCCGAGAAGCTTCATGTGCCTGAAAAGCGCTGAAACAGTTTGGAGGCGAGGATGCCCGTGGTTACAGATATCAGCGAGGATAGCCAGACGGCGGGGAGAATGTCAAAGGGAGAGGCC
The DNA here is from genome assembly GCA_034927185.1 of Oscillospiraceae bacterium. Classification (GTDB taxonomy): domain Bacteria; phylum Bacillota; class Clostridia; order Oscillospirales; family Oscillospiraceae; genus UBA2658. Next base: position 4,986 of record JAYFQM010000121.1, read on the forward strand.
GCTCCGAACGAGGCCCGCAGGGAGGCTACTGTTGTCGGCAGAAGCTGAATCGACGCGGTGTTCATGACGACGAGCAGGCAGAGCTCATTTGACGCGGTGGTAAGCCCTGACAGACGTTTCAGCCCAATGGCCGCCTTTATACCCGCCGGTGTGGCCGCGTTGCCCAATCCGAGAAGATTCGCGGAGACGTTCGATGAAAGCGCATCCATTGTCTCGGTATCCTTCGCGGCGGTCGGAAAGAGTCTGGAAAGTACGGGGAGCATAAGGTGCGAGAGTTTTTCGGAAAGCCCGGACCGCCGCATAAGCTCCATTACGCCTGACCAGAGGCATATCATTCCGCAGAGAGAAAGGCAGAGAGTAACGGCATCTCCGGCGCCCGACACCGCAGCTGCGGAAAGAGAACTGAGATTTCCGCTCAATGCGCCGAATACGAGAGAGAATAGCACCATGAGAACGATCACCAGATTAAAAAGCATTAATCCTCATCTCCATTTTTATTTTAGAAATCTTGTGAGAAATAACAAAAATTGTGAATAACTAATAAATCTTCAAAAATATGTTTGACATTGATAATTATTTCAATATAATTTTATATAGAAATGCAAATAAAATATGTAAGCATTTAGAAAAAACTTTTTACGGGGAGGCATTTTTATGAAATCGACCGGAATAGTCAGAAAGGTAGATGAACTCGGGCGAATCGTATTGCCAATCGAACTCCGCCGAACCCTGGATATCGCAGAAAAGGACTCTTTGGAGATATATGTAGATGACGATTCCATTATTCTGCGTAAATACCAGCCCGCCTGCATTTTCTGCGACAACGCAAAGGATATTGTGGTGTTCAAAGGCAAGAACGTGTGTAAGGACTGTATTAAATCGATGGAAGAAGTAAAATGAGATAGATTGGCAACCCGCCGTTTAAATTCAGCGGGACTCTAAAACAAAATGCTCTCCGCCGTGTTCGGCGGAGAGCATTTTGTTTTTATCTTTAATGAGTCAGTCCGGGGTCATAACGCCGCTTATCTGCTTAAAGGAAAGAAGCGTCATCGCGGCAAGGAAGCCGACTGTAATGAGCTGCTCGCCGAGAGGATAAGAATCCGCAAGGACCGTCAGGCAAAGAAAGGTTCCGAGAAGGCTGAAGTAGAGCGAAGCAAGTGGCCGCGGCTTATTGAAAACAAAACCTGCAATGTAGTAGAAAGCGAGAACCGTTGAGGAGATTGTGAGAAGCCTGGGAGCAAAATGCCAGATTACCGGATCGGACGCGCTGTATTTATAGGAAGCGATGAGC
>JAYFQM010000002.1:0-22129 GCA_034927185.1 Oscillospiraceae bacterium
GATCAGGCTCCGCGGCATTGAATTGTCTCTTATTCAGGCGCAGATGAATCCTCATTTTCTGTACAACACTCTGGATACTATTGTGTGGCTTATCGAGACCGGAAAAAATCAGGAGGCAGAGGAGATGGTCGCCAGTTTATCCACTTACTTCAGATCTTCACTCAGCCACGGAAAGGATATAATCACCCTCGCCGAAGAGACGCAGCACGTCCGAAGCTATCTTGAGATACAGCAGGTGCGCTACAAAGATATACTCGATTATGAAATCAAAATGGACGAGGCTCTTGACAAATGCCTTATTCCCAAGATGACATTGCAGCCGATGGTCGAGAATGCCATATATCACGGACTCAAATCCAAGAGGGGCAAGGGCACAATTTGTGTATGCGGCAGCATTGCCTACGGTAGCGTTACCATCAGAGTTGAGGACACCGGAGTGGGTATGGACAAAGAATCTCTTGAGAGGCTTCGTGAACAGGTGGCGAACGGCGACGCCTCAGGCTTTGGTCTTGTGGCGGCATACAAGCGTCTGGGCCTTGTCTACGGAACCGACTGTACCTTTACCATCGACAGCGAACTGAACTCAGGTACCGCTATTACAATCCGTATTCCATACAAAACGGAGGAACCCAATGGAGAGAACGATTAAAAAAGTATGCTGCCTTCTGGTTTTATGCCTGTTATCCGGCTGTGCCGGTTCAGCAGGTACCTCCTACGGGAAAGACCTTCTTGTGGTGGGCTTCTCTCAACTTGGGTCCGAATCAGACTGGAGAATCGCAAACACGCAGTCTATGATTCAGGCACTGAGCGAGGAAAACGGCTATGAGCTTTTATTCGACAACGCAAAGCAAAAGCAGGAAAACCAGCTTATCGCGATCCGCAATTTTATTTTGCAGGGCGTGGATATAATAGTTCTCGCGCCCGATTCTGAAACCGGCTGGGACAATGTGCTTTATGAAGCCAGGGACGCGGGTATTCCCGTTATAATTGTTGACAGGGAGGTGTCGGTCGAGGATGACAGCCTCTATCTCAGCAGTGTCGGGTCCGACTTCCTAAAGGAGGGCAGGCTTGCGGTTGACTGGCTGGAAAAAGAGCTCACAAGGCAGGGCCGGAGCGACGAGGAAATCAAGATCCTGCATATCAAGGGAACTGACGGAGCAACCGCGCAGCTTATGAGAACCAAAGCAATTGAGGACGCAGTTCTTCTCAACAGCAGATGGACTATCTCCGATCAGCTTTCCGGGGAGTTTACGGACGCAAAGGGCTATGAGGTGGTCAGAGATTACCTTAAGACGAATCAGGACATCGATGTCATATACAGTGAAAACGACAACATGACTTTCGGCGCGATGAGAGCGCTGGATGAGGCGGGACTCACTTACGGCGAAAACGGGGATGTAATCATAATTTCCTTTGACGCAGTGAGAGAAGCGCTGGGGTATTGCCTTGAAGGAAGAATTAATCTGTGCGTGGAATGCAATCCCCTGCACGGACCCCGCGTTGACGAGCTTATAAAGAAGTACGAGTCGGGTGAGGAAATACCCAAGCACACCTACGTTGAAGAGACTTGTTTTACACGCTCCAATCTATCGCTGGAAATTATAGACAGCAGAGAATACTGAGAAGGCCCACAGAGATTAGAGAAATACCTCGCAAAAGGCCGGCATGCGGAGCATGAAGCATAAGGCGCGAAACGCTTAGCCCCCGTATGTCCTGCGGCGATCAAAATAACGGGAGAGGCCACCGCTCGAAACGATAGGCAGATGCATACAAAATTAAGACACACAGCCGTAGAATTGCGGCTGTGTGTCTTAATTCTCAAAGAGTGTGAATAAAATAAATATGGACATCAGCTACTCTCGCGCTCGTTCAGACTCCACGAAAGGACAGCCGAACGGCCGGACCTGCCGGACATAAGCGCGAGGAGAGCTTCCGCCGCCGCGCTGCCGGCGGCATGAGGCTCATGCCCCAGTGAGGTGATGCCAGTCGGTCCGGCGGTAGCATAATAGCTGTTGTCAAAGCTCACGATCGAGACGTCTTCCGGAATCAGGATGCCGTTCATACGAAGTGCCCGTATAAGATGAAAAGCAATCTCGTCATTGTAGCAGATGACCGCCGTGCAGGGGTTGAGATAATCTTTAATAAAGCTTGGGAGGATACTCTCGCTGTCGTTCAAAAGGCACCTGCGGCTCTCGGAGGATAGCCAGTAATAATTGCTTTCGCTGAATTCCAGGCTGAGGTCCAGACTCGCCCTGACGCAGCCGCGGTAGCGCTCAAGGCCCCTCGAATCGTCGCTTTTCATTATCCCGGCAATGTTCCGGTGGCCTTTAGCAGCAAGATACTTCACAAGGCCGTATGCCCCGCCATAATCGTCCTCGCTTATACAAACCGCGGCTGCCGGGCGTTCATATTTACAGTGTACGAAGACCAGCGGTATTCCCGCGGCTTCTATCTGTTCAAGCAGATCGAGGTTGGGGCTGCAAAGAACATTGTTCAAAGCTTCAATTACTATGCCGGCTGGGGGACATTCCAGAAGCGCGGTAAGAACGGTACGCTCGTTCAGCAGGCGCCCGTTCGTGTTGTAGCAGCGAAGGGTATAGCCCTTGCCTGACAGACTGTTTTGCAGGTCCCGGACAATTCTCGGATATATGTATTCGCTTTTATCCTGAAGGACGACCGCCACCAGCCTGCTGCTGTTTGCGGTTTCGGCGAGATATGAACCGCTGCCACGACACTTGACGACAAGCCCGCGTTTTTCAAGCAGAGCCAGCGCGGTACGTATCGTCTGCCGGCTGCAGCAGTATTTTTCCGCTAGCTTAGTTTCGCTCGGCAGCTTTTTTATGCCGGTCTGCTGCATAAGCCGTATTTCTTTTGTGATATCTTTGGCTACGCTCATGTACTTTGCCTTCATATCGCAATACCGCCTCAGAGCTTTATACATATCCAGAATACCACATAAAAAAATACTTACAATTCCTAAAATGATAGATAATTTCGAATCTTTTACAGCAAAAATATTATTAAACTGCCCTAAACCCTCATACAAACAAAAATATAATGCAATTTGATTTTTTTACCATTAAAAAACCTTATACAATCGAGTGGTGGTGGCATATTTCCTAATAAAAATATGCTTCAAAACTAAGATGGTATTAAGATATTAAACATTTTATCATAATTTTTCTGCATTTTGAAGCAAATTCAAACTCTTTTTTAAAGTTGTATTTTTTAAGAAAAAACAGCTAAAAGTTGTATTTATTCAGTATCACGATTTTGATTTCGGGGGCTTATAAAGAGTTTACTCGACCATGCTTTTATGATTTGATAAAACCAGCAGCTCAGCAGAAGACGTTTGAAAAATTTTTATGAAAGAGGAGAAGATCATGAAAAAGCTTTTTGCACTTGTTCTTGCCCTGTGCATGGTGTTCGCGCTCGGCGCATGCGGCCAGAAGGCGGCTCCCGAAGCCAGCGATGCCGCTCCCGCGGCGGCTGTTGACGAACCCACAGCCGAACTGGTCAAGGTAGGCATCATCAACAACGACCCCAACGAATCCGGCTACCGCACCGCTAACGACAAAGACATGAAGGCAACCTTTACAGAAGAAAACGGCTACGAGGCATCCTTTGCATACAGCCTTAAGAATGACGAGCAGATAGCGGCAGCTCAGAAATTCATTCAAGATGAAGTTGATTACCTTCTCATCTCCGCGGCGGGAACCTCAGGCTGGGATTCCGTCCTGCAGGACGCTCAGGCTGCGGGTATCAAGGTTATCCTTTTTGACCGCACCATTGACGCCGATGAAAGCCTCTACGAGGCGTCCATAGTCTCCGACATGGCTCTCGAAGGTAAGAACGCGGTCGACTGGCTCGCAAAGCAGAGCCTCGACAATTACAATGTCATCCACATTCAGGGCGTTCTGGGCTCTTCCGCTCAGATCGGGCGCACCGGCGCTCTCGATGAGATGGTCGCGGCAAACGACAACTGGAAGCTTGTCACCCAGCAGACTGCCGAATGGAATGCTGAGACCGCACAGCAAATCGTTCAGGCCGTTATTGACTCCGGCAAGGAATTCAACGTTATTTATGCCGAGAACGACGATATGGCGAAGGGGGCCGTCGCGGCTCTTGACAAGGCAAACATTTCACACGGCGTGGGCAAGGATGTTATCGTTATCGGCTTTGACTGCAACAAGTGGGCTCTGGAAGAACTGCTTGCGGGCAACTGGAACTACGACGGCCAGTGCAATCCTTTCCAGGCATCCTACATAGACACCATCATCAAGGACCTTGAAAAAGGCACGGCTCCTGCGGAGAAGGTAGTCATCATGCAGGAGAAGGGCTTCGATGCGAGCACCATCACTCAGGAGGACGTCGATAAGTACGGCATCTGATTAATAATAAGGCTCACCTGACCGGCAGGTGAGAAGCGGCACGCGGTACGGCATATATGGATTGTATATCCTTGTATCCGCACCGCGTGTATTCTTATAACAAAGAGACTTGGCCGCCGGAGGTTTCACTTGGGAAATGGGACTCGATTTTTGAGGAGGCGAAAAAACTATGCAAGACGGCGCGGTGCTGGAAATGCGCGGCATATGCAAGTATTTTCCCGGCGTGCGCGCTCTTCAGGACGTGGATTTTACTCTGCGCGAGGGCGAGATTCACGCGCTGATGGGCGAAAACGGAGCAGGAAAATCAACGCTAATCAAGGTTTTAACCGGCGTTTATTCAAAAGATGCGGGGAATATCTGCATTAAGGGCATCTCTGATCCCGTGTCTATAAAATCGCCTGAAGAGGCGCAGAACATGGGTATAAGCACAGTATATCAGGAAATAACTCTCTGCCCTAACCTTACGGTCGCGGAGAATATGTATATAGGCAGGGTCAAAGGACCCTTTACCAATTGGAAAAAAATCAACAGGGAGGCCGGAAGGCTCCTCAAATCGCTGGGAATACCGGCAAGCCCCACCGTACAGTTGTCCAGCTGCTCCATTGCTGTGCAGCAAATGGTTGCCATTGCCCGGGCGATGGATATGGAGTGCAAGGTCCTCATTCTTGACGAGCCCACATCCTCACTCGACGAGTTTGAGGTCGCAAAGCTGTTCAAACTAATGCTGGAGCTTAAGGCCAAGGGTGTCGGGATTGTTTTTGTGACACATTTCTTAGATCAGGTCTATGAGGTCTGCGACAGGATAACCGTCCTACGTGACGGAAAGCTTGTCTGCGAGTATTTGATAGAAGACCTGCCCAAGGTCCAGCTGGTTTCAAAAATGCTGGGTAAGGAGCTTGACGATCTCTCCGGAATGCAGAAGAGAACCGATGAGGCTTATTCCGGCGGGATGGAGGTCCCTGTTTTCGAGGCAACGCAGCTGGCGAGCGCCGCCGGCATAAAGCCCTTTGACTTTTCAATTTACAAAGGCGAGGTAAACGGATTTACAGGACTTCTCGGTTCCGGCAGGAGCGAGTGCGTGCGCGCAATTTTCGGTGCCGACAAGATCACGGGCGGCAACGTTATGATGGAAGGAAAGAAGGTCAGGATAACAAAGCCGATTGACGCAATGAAATGCGGCATCAGTTATCTTCCGGAAGACCGCAAGCGCGACGGTATTGTGGGAGAGCTTTCCGTCAGAGAGAACATCATTCTTGCCCTGCAGGTCATGAGGGGCTTTTTTCGCCCGTTCAGCCGCGCTCGGGCGGATGCCTTTGCCGATGAGTATATAAAGCTCCTTGATATAAAGACGGCCTCTTCCGACACGCCGATTAAATCCCTTTCGGGCGGAAATCAACAAAAGGTTATACTTGCCCGCTGGCTTTTGTCAAATCCTGTGTATTTGATCCTAGACGAGCCGACCCGTGGCATCGATGTCGGTACAAAAGTCGAAATTCAGAAGCTGGTGCTCAAGCTAGCTGCCGAGGGAAAGAGCATAACTTTCATTTCGTCCGAGATCGACGAAATGCTCCGCACCTGTTCGAGACTCATCGTCATGCGCGACCGCAGGGTTGTGGGGGAGCTAAGAGGAGCGGACCTGACCCAAAACAAAATCATGACGACAATCGCAGGAGGTGATAACTGATTATGGCTTCTGAAAAAATTTCAAGCCGGAAAATGGCCGGAAAAAGAGTCAGTTCCTTTTTCGGCAAGCTGGGCAAGCATCAGATATTTATTCCTATCGCCGCGCTGCTGATACTCGTAGTATTCAACCTGATTGCCGATCCGTCGTTTTTCGTGATATCTCTTGATCTGAACAGCTTGGGTGAACCAGTATTATCCGGATACCTGATAACGATATTGGATAACGCTTCGGAGCTTGCTATTTTGGCAATAGGGATGACGCTGGTAACGGCGGCTTCCGGAGGACAGGACATCAGCGTCGGCTCCGCTATTGCTATCAGTGGCAGCGTTGTGCTTCGTGTGCTGTGCGGGACCAACTCCCGCCCCGAATTCCTTCAGGCTCCCATTATCGTCGCTTTCCTAGCATGCTGCGTGGTCGCAATGCTGTTTGGAGCTTTCAACGGTGCACTGGTCTCCGTTTTCAAGATACAGCCGATGGTCGCGACCCTCATTCTGTATACTGCCGGACGTTCCATCGCGGCATGGATAAACAACAATGAACTGCCCATTATCAGCGACGTATCCTTCGGTTATTACGGCAATTTTATTCCGGGAATACCGGTTCCAACGCCCATATTCATCGCCGTCGCTTGTATGATTTTGATTGCGCTGGTGCTGAAGTATACAAATCTTGGCCTTTATACGCAGTCCGTCGGCATCAATGCAAGCTCCTCCAGACTTAACGGGATTGATCCCGCATTCATCAAGTTCATTACATATGTCATTCTGGGCCTGTGCGTTGCGGTTGCCGGCTTTATAAAGGTCAGCCGTTTCTCAACCATCAACTACTCGGTCGTCGCAAAGGACATTGAGATGGACGCGATTCTGGCGGTCGCACTCGGCGGCAATGCCCTTAACGGCGGTAAATTCAACATGGGCGCGTCTATTCTCGGCGCATACGTCATACAGTTCCTAACCACCACACTGTACAAATTCAACGTCGTTTCCAGCGCGCTGCCCGCATATAAGGCGGTGGTCGTGATAATTCTCGTGGTAATGAGCGCGCCTGTAGTCAGGGATAAGATGACGGAAATATGGAAGAAGCTTGCCCCGTTAAAAACTGCAAAGGAGGCGAGCTAGCATGCTGTTTCGTAAGACCGCAAAAGACAGAAATCCTCTCATGAACCACCGCAGCATTTCAGACACAAATCTGCTTCTTTGCATCACCATCGCGGTGTTCATCGCAATGTACTCCGCCGCGATGTTATTTCTGGGTTCCGGTTTTTTGAAGCCGCAGGCCTTTTTTAGCATCCTCAACGAAAACGCAGCGCTCATCATTCTTTCCTGCGGAATGAGTATTGCCATGATTTCGGGAGGCATCGACATCTCCGTGGGCACTGTCACTGCCCTTGTATGCATGAGCTGCGCCGTCCACCTCGATTATAACGGCGGAAGCGTACTGACTGCTATTCTCCTGGCTCTGGCTATAGGTCTAATGTTCGGGCTCGTTCAGGGCTTTCTGATCGCCTACCTTGAGATACAGCCCTTTATAGTCACCCTCGCCGGAATGTTTTTTGCAAAGGGGATGACTACCATAGTAAACTCCACACAGTTTAATGTCGCTCATGAAGGCTTTCTGAAGTTGAAAGCAACCAGAATCATCATCCCAGGTATGGGCTCGGTCAACAAGCTGGGTGTTAATGTGCCGGCCTACGTGGAAATTGGGGTAATAGTCGCTGTAATCACCGTAATCCTGCTCTTCATCGTTCTTCGCTGGACAAGGCTCGGACGCAATTTCTATGCGGTGGGCGGAAATAGCCAAAGCGCAAATATGCTCGGCATTAACGTTAAACACACGAAGTTTTTGGCGCACGTTCTTTGCAGCCTGATGGCGGGTATCGGCGGTTTTGTCTACTTTCTCCATGTGGGTTCAGGCTCTCCCTCACATGCAAGCGGCGCTGAAATGAATGCTATTGCATCGTCAATCATAGGCGGCACAATGCTGACCGGCGGCGTTGGGAATATCGTCGGCACTTTCTTCGGAGTGTTGTCGCTGAGCACAATAAAAAGTATCGTATCTTCGCTGGGGTTGGATGAGGCATGGTGGACAAATATCACTGTTGCTGCCATGATCTGCCTTTTCCTCCTTGTCCAGAGCGTCGTACTCTCGCGCAAGAACAGAAACAAGCTCTGATTCAAGCGAAAATCAATTACGGGAGGTCAGGTATGGAAAATCGTGAATTTTGGTTTGTAGTCGGTTCACAGTTTTTATATGGCCCGGAGGTTTTGGAAACAGTTTCCGAGCGAGCCGCTCATATGACGGCGGAATTGAGCAGGGTGCTGCCTTACCCTCTGGTATGCAAGGCAACGGTCAAGACCAATAAAGAGATTGCCGATGTTGTCAAAGATGCAAACTATTCCGATGAGTGCTGTGGAATCATTACATGGTGTCACACTTTTTCACCTTCAAAAATGTGGATTAACGGACTTGCGGCACTGCAAAAGCCTTACTGCCATCTGGCCACGCAGTACAACAAAGAGATTCCCAATGAAGAGATCGACATGGATTTTATGAATCTCAATCAGGCCGCTCATGGCGACAGAGAGCATGGCTTCATCGCTGCCCGGCTCCGCATACCCCGCAAGGTAATTGCAGGATACTGGAATGATGAGAAGGTTCATATGCGGCTTGCAGACTGGATGAAAGCTGCCGTTGGCACCGCAGTATCCAAAAATATGTGCGTCATTCGCTTTGGCGATAATATGCGCGAAGTGGCCGTCACCGAGGGCGATAAGGTCGAGGTCCAGCGCAAGCTGGGCTGGCAGGTAAATACCTGGGCGGTGGGCGATCTTGTTAGGGAAATAAACGCCGTTTCAGAATCTGAGATCGACGCGCTGGTCGCCGAGTATCTCTCCGACTATGATTTAAACACCGACAATATGGATGCCGTCCGATACCAGGCGAGGGAAGAGACTGCAATAAGAAAAATGATGGAACGCGAGGGCTGCAAGGCCTTTTCCAACACTTTTCAGGATTTATACGGCATGGAACAGCTGCCCGGCCTCGCCTCACAGCATCTCATGGCTCAGGGCTATGGTTACGGCGGCGAGGGCGACTGGAAGGTTGCGGCAATGACCGCCATAATGAAAGCCATGGGTGAAAACGAAAACGGCTCTTCAGCATTTATGGAGGATTATACCTATCATCTCGCTGAGGGGCAGGAGTATTCCCTTGGAGCACATATGCTGGAGGTCTGTCCTTCTATTGCTGCCGGCAAGCCGCGCATAGAAACACACCATCTTGGAATAGGCATGAACGAAAAGGACCCGGCCCGTCTGGTATTCGAGGGCAAGGCCGGAAAAGCTGTCATTGCAAGTCTCATAGATATGGGGGGCAGACTGCGGCTGATTGTTCAGGATATCGAGTGCGTAAAGCCCATCATGCCAATGCCCAATCTTCCGGTCGCAAGAGTTATGTGGAGAGCCGTGCCGGACCTGACAACCGGAGTCGAGTGCTGGATTACCGCGGGCGGAGCACATCATACGGTTCTGTCCTATGACGTAAGCGCAGAACAGCTGCGCGACTGGGCGAGGATGATGGACATTGAATTCGTCCATATCGACAAAAACACGACGCCAGATAAACTGGAAGAGAATCTGCTGATAAAAGATCTGATCTGGAAGCTTAAATAAGGTGATCATATGGAACTTGAAAAATCTGTTATCGGAATAGAACTGGGTTCTACCAGAATAAAGGCCGTGCTGTTGGACGACAGGCATACGCCCGTTGCCTCAGGCAGCTATGAGTGGGAAAACCATTTTGTTGACGGTGTATGGACCTACGCAATGGACGAGGTCCGTGAGGGCCTTCGCATATGCTATGACGGTCTGAAAAAAGACGTGAGGGAGAAGCTCGGCTTGGAACTGACCGTGGTGGGCGCAATTGGCGTGTCCGCAATGATGCACGGCTATCTGCCCTTCGACAGAAGTGGAAGGCAGCTTGTGCAATTCCGCACATGGCGCAACACCATTACAGGAGAAGCGGCTGAGAAGCTCTCGGCCTTGTTCGGTTTCAACATCCCCCAGCGCTGGAGCATCGCGCATCTCTATCAGGCCATCTTGAACGGCGAAAAACACACAGAGGACATCGCTTTTCTGACGACGCTTTCAGGCTATGTCCACTGGCAGCTTACCGGAGAGAAAGTCATTGGCATCGGAGATGCGTCCGGCATGTTCCCTATAGACAGCACGGAACTTTCATTTAATAGACGCATGCTGGAGCAGTTTGACCGGCTGGTCTGCGATCTGCGCTTTCCGTGGAAGCTGCGGGATATTCTGCCTAAGGTGCTGACTGCGGGAGCCTGCGGCGGAAGGTTGACGGAGGAAGGGGCGCTTTTCCTTGATCCGACGGGTACCCTGAAGCCGGGTGTTCCGGTTGCGCCCTGTGAGGGCGATGCCGGAACAGGTATGACAGCGACGAACTCGGTGCGCATCAGGACAGGAAATGTATCCGCCGGAACCTCGGATTTTGCGATGCTGGTATCCGATCACGAGCTTAAAGTACATCGTGAGGTCGACATGGTTACAACTCCAGCGGGCCTGCCGGTTGCCATGGTACATTGCAACAACTGTACCTCGGATATAAATGCATGGGTTAATCTCTTTTCCCAGTTTGCCGATGGTATAGGTAAGCCGCATGATAAGGGCGAGCTGTTTACTTTTTTGTTCAACAAAGCGCTTGAAGGCGACGCGGACTGCGGAGGGCTGCTATCCTACAACTACCTGTCAGGCGAAGGAGTTACCGATCTCAATGACGGCAGGCCGGTGTTTGCGAGATTTCCGAACTGCAATTTCAGCCTTGCAAACTTTATGCGCGTTCATTTACTGTCGGCGCTTGCGACGCTCAAAATCGGCTTAGACATTCTAACAAAGGAAGAGAACGTACGGGTGGATAAGCTATATGGACACGGGGGCTTCTTTAAAACTCCGGAGGTGGGGCAAAGGCTTCTGTCGGCAGCCGTCGGCGCTCCGGTGTCCGTTATGGCAACGGCGGGAGAGGGCGGACCATACGGCATGGCGCTGCTGTGTTCATACATGCTGCGGAAGGATGAAAATGAAACGCTCGAGGATTACCTCGACAACAAGGTATATAAAAATGCTCAGGCCTCAACACTTATGGCTGACGCTTCCGAAATCGAAGGCTTCAACGTATTTCTCAAAGGATACAGGAAGGCCTTTGAAGTCGAGCGCACAGCCGTCGAAACAATGTGAGGTGAGACATGCTTGACAAACTTAAACAACAGGTCATGGAAGCAAATCTCCTGCTGCCGAAATATGGCCTTGTGACCTTCACCTGGGGCAATGTCTCCGGAATTGACAGGGGATCTGGTCTGGTGGTTATCAAGCCGTCCGGAGTTCCTTACGAAGGGATGACGGCCGAAGATATGGTAGTGGTCGATCCGGACGGTAAGGTAGTTGAGGGGAACTTAAAACCATCATCAGATACACCAACACATCTTGAGCTGTACAAGGCGTTTCCCTCGATCGGAGGCATAGTTCACACCCACTCGCGCTGGGCGACCACCTTTGCGGAGGCCGGCATGGATATCCCGGCGTTGGGAACCACTCACGCGGACTATTTCTATGGATCCATACCCTGCACGAGACCCATGTCATATACGGAGATAGGCGGCAGTTATGAGAAGGAGACGGGTGCGGTTATTATTGAGACCTTCAAGAATAAAGACCCCGACGCCATCCCCGGAGTGCTGGTATACAGTCACGGACCCTTCACATGGGGAACGGACGCTATGAACGCTGTGCACAATGCGGTAGTCATGGAGGAGGTAGCCTTCATGGGCTGGCACGCCATGATTATAAACCCTGAGCTTGGAGCGATGCAGCAGACACTCCTCGACAGGCACTATCTCCGCAAGCACGGCAGGAACGCATATTATGGGCAAAGATAATATCAGTAATAAGAGCAATTCCGCACAATAAATCACAAAAACACGGGGTACCGAATAAAATCGGTTCCCCGTGTTTTTTACCGGTGAAACATCAGGCGTCGGAACAAATTTGTTTCCCAATCTCTAAGGTTATAACAAACGGCTATGTGAAATCTGGATTTCAGCGCGCTTTATCCGGGAAAAACCCCGTTAAGAAAGCATGTGTGTTACAGAGCGATTCCAAACCGGGCGGCATTATAGATGCAAATTCCCGTTACAACCATGAGCAGTATATTAAAAAGCAGCTCGACCTGCCGGTCGCTCAGGCGCTTGTTGACCGTTTGTCCAATAAAGCCGCCGAGGACGCCGCCGCCGATCATGGCACAGAGAAACAGAATATTGACTTCCGGAATGGACGCTGAGACGGCGGACTGGATGAGAGAAGTGATCTGTGAGAGCAGGATGATGAAGAGCGAATTAGTAGCCGACTCCTTTGTGTCCATTGAGAAAAAATAGCTCAGTACGGCAAGATTTATCGGCCCACCGCCAATACCCAGGAAAGACGACAGTATACCCAGAACAAGACCTATACCTATGCCGGCGGATGCGCTCCTGACATGGCGTGTTTCGATTTTTCCATTATTGCGTAAGTACATATATGCAAATGTGGCAATTGTGATGAGCATCAGGACCACCGACTGCACGAGGCCGACGAGATTTTCATTACCGGCGCTCTGCTTTATGACTGTAAACATAAGCTTCCCTGCAACACCGCCCACAGCCGCCCCGACAGCCAGTGGGGGCGTAATTTTCTTGTTAATTTTTGTGCGCCCACTGCGGACGCTTTTGCCGACGGAAATGAATGCCATCGCCAGAACTGAACAGCCCGAGAGAAAGCTGACGGCGGAGACGCTCATGATGTTAAGAGAGTCTAAAACGGGCTTGATAATAACGCCTCCGCCGATGCCGCATATCGAGCCTATTACGGAGGTCAGAACTGCAATAAGAAAAAGTGTGATTGCCATGCCGGGAGTCCTTTCAGCTTTATCAGATTTATTTCTGCCTGTGTTAAGCTTGGGTAAAAAAGACGGGGGTGCCTTAAGTACGAGGCTTTGCAGGCCTTGAGCCCTTTCTGACAGGGCCGCAGGACTCTCTGCAGATCAGCGAGCACGGAAATTCAACTTTTGTGGGGATGCGGTGGCCACCCTCAATGCGGTCAATAAGGAGCTTCGCAGCCATTTTCCCCATTTCCTCCAGGGCCACATTGACGGTTGTCAGCATGGGGTCGAGATAGCGTACGGTTTCCATGTCGTTGATGCCGATCAGGGAAACATCGCGCGGGACCTTCAAACGGTGCTCCTTAAGAGCCTTGAGTGCGCCCATGGCGGACATATCGTTCGCACAGAAAATAGCGGTAAAGTCGTCTGTACGGCTTAAAAGTGCGTTTACGGAGTCATATCCTCCGGCAGGAGTGAAGGGAGTTTCGATCATGTAGTTTTCGTAATCCGAAATGCCGTATTTCTCCATTGCATCGCAGAAGCCCTGGTATCTCTGCTCGTTTGCAGTTTCGCCCAGGTAGCAGATTTTCGTATGCCCCAGCGACATCAGATAATCCACGCATATGCTTGCCGCCTTATAACCGCTGCACAGTACCTGATCCAGGTCGGCCTTCAGCTCGTTGAGACCGGAATAAACGAGATTTTTATAGCTTTGGCGCAGAATTTCGAGTGCATCTGGATTAGGTCTGCCGAGAACTATCGCGGAGGATACCTCTGGATGCATATTTTGAAAGCTGTTTGACTGGATATCCTCGACCGAATAGTAATAACGGAGGACATATCCAAGCTGCAGTGCCTCCGCTTCCGCCGAGTGCATTAGCGTTGTAAAAAATGGGTCGAGAAACGGACCGGCTTTTCTGGCGTATACGCAATCTATAGCCGGCTGTGAAACCTGTGATCTCGATGGCTTTTTAAGACTTCGCGCGTGCTGGTTCGGCGAATACCCGACTTCACGGACGGCGTCCCATATCCTAGTCTGGGTTTCTTCGCTTGCGGCCGAGCACATGCCGCCGTTAACAACACGGGACACTGTAGAGGGTGAAACGCCCGCCAGTTTGGCCACATCTTTAATACTCATAAATCTCTGCTCCTCAATTGTTTTGAATGTGCGTCGTATTGCCTAATATAATACACCGGTTTGATTGATAAAACAATAACAATTTTCACATTATTTTGACGCAAACGTTTGCATAATTTTGTGTTGACAATAACAGAATAGGGTGATATTTTCAACATAAACCGATAAAAAATTTACTGGCGAATGAACATATTGCACAATTAACCAAAAAGATGCCTTGCTTATTGTTAATAATGCTACGCAAACGTTGTCGTATAATTGAGTAAAATGACATTGACAAAAAGGAGACAAAGAATGGACAAAAAAATCTTGTTTCTTGGCCTTGATGCAGCTATGCCGGACCTAATGAAAAAGTTTGCAGCCGAGGGATCTATGCCCAACACTGCCAAACTAATGGAAAAAGGCGTTTTTTCCCGCCTTGAGACAGTCTTTCCGCCGCTGACTGCTGCGGCGTGGACTGCGATCGTGAGCGGCTCCGGATCGGGGACTAACGGCGTACCAAGCCTAATGGTCAAGCATAAGGGCGAGGAGTTGGATCACTGGCACACATCCTTTGACCGGGGCGAGGTGCTTTGTGAAACGTTGTGGGACGTGGCAAAGCGTATGGGGAAGAAGGTCGCTCTTATCAACTGGCCGGTGACTTTCCCGATGGGAGCTATTTCCGAGGAGGACGGCTGCCAGCTCGCAGGTTCTCTGAATCCCCCGTTCCGCTATTTTTACATGCCTTTATGGGATGTTGCGTCCAGCGCCTGTTTTTCGAACCAGAAGCTCCGGTGCAACCAGATACCGGGACGCGCCGTGCAGGTCCAGACTGTCCCGGCGGAAGGGTGGACGAATCTTCCGGAGAGCAGCAAGCCATGCCTTGAGTTTGAAATAACAGTTCCGCCGACCTATGTGGAAGGCTACACAATGTTCGTCGTGATTTATGCCACGACCGACGCGGGTTACGACAGAATGCTTATTTCCCGCTCGAAAGACGCCGTCGAGGCGGTAACCGATATCGGTATGGGAGAATACGGCCCGTGGATCGTGATGAACTTCAAGGCGCGGGATTATCAGCGCGACGGCCGCTTCCGTTTCCAGATTCTTGAGCTTAGTCCTGACGGCAAGGATTTCAAGCTCTATCAGAGCTCCATCAACATGGCGGAAACCTACTCGGTTCCCGCATCGCTCACCAAGGAGGTCGAGGCCGCGGCCGGCGCCTTTATGGAGGTAGACGACCCGTGGTCGTTCATGGACGGCTGGATGAGCTCAGAGCTCTATCTTGAGCAGCTCGGCCTGCACGCAAACTGGTGGGGCAACGCAACAAAATATGTATTGGCCAATAAAGATTGGGATATGGCGTTCTCATGGGTCGGTACGATTGATCACATCGAACATGTTCTTTATTCCGGCATTGAACCCAAGGCAAGAGTATACGACCCAGACAAGGCCGACTTCTGCTGGCACATGATACGCGAAACCTACCGTCAGGTGGACGAAAACATTGGAAAGATACTCGAAGGCGTGGACCTTGACAATACCTATGTGGTGCTGATTTCCGACCACGGCATGACGCACCTGGACTGGAACCCCTATGTGAAGGAGCACCTTGCCCGCGCGGGACTGCTGGAATATGTCCTCGACCTCAGCACCGACGATCCCAGCAATCTCACTATCAACTGGGAGAATACAAAGTGCCATCCGCTTGAGCCCTGCCATGCGCACATTTTCATTAATCTCAAGGGCCGTGACCCCCATGGTATCGTGGATCCGAAGGACTATGAAAAGGTTCAGGAAGAGATTATCCGGGCGCTGTACAATTTGAAAGATCCGGAAACGGGCGATCAAGTCGTAGCGCTCGCCATAAAGAAAGAAGAGGCGGGTACTCTCGGCATTTACGAAGGCCCAGGCTACGACCGCGTCGGCGACGTCGTATATGCATGGAAGCCGGGCTACATGTCACACCCCTTCATATACAGGAGCAAGATACAGTACCGCGACGGTACCGAGCGTGTAATCGCAAACCCAGAGCTGTACGAAGCGGCAGGGCTCTGCCGCAACTTTACAGGCGTACATCTGGCGCTGCCCTCGCTGCACGACATGCATGCGTGCATGCTTATGGCGGGACCAAAAGTCAACAAATACGAAAGAAGATACCCCGCAAGGATTATTGACGTCGCTCCTACGCTTTGCAAGCTTTTGGACATTGACGTTCCTAAGGACGCGGAGGGAGGAGTAATTTATGACATCCTGGATACCATTCGATAAAGAGAAAGAAAAGGTTGGTCTTGTAGGCTGCGGCAGAATGGGCAAATGCATGCTACAGAGTATGCTTGACGGAGGCTTCAGCACCGTTTGTTACGACAAGTTCCCGGCAGCCTCAGAGTCAGCCGCCGCCCTCGGCGCGGAGAAAGCAGAAACGCCTAAGGAACTGGCGGGAAAGGCGAGCGTTATCATTCTGTCGCTTCCCGGACCGCTACAGCTCGAAGAGGTTATTTTCGGCGAAGCTGGACTTATTGAAAGCCTGACGGGCAATCATATAGTTATCGACACCAGCACTGTCGATCCGCAGACCACAAGACACATCGCCTCCCGCCTTGAGGAAAAGGGTGCGGCTTATCTTGACTGCCCTATCCTCGGGCGTCCCTCCGCAACAGGCAAATGGATGCTGCCCACCGGCGGAAGCGTTGAGGCGCTTGAACGCGCAAAACCCATTCTCCTTACCTTTGCGGCGAACGCCATTTCTGTCGGAGGCTCCGGCGCGGGCGACGCACTGAAGCTTCTAAACCAAATGATGTTCACCTGCATCAACGCGATAAGCTCCGAGGTCATGGCTATCTGCGACCATGTCGGAATAGACAAAAAGGTGTTTTACGATACGGTTGCGGGCTCCTCTGCAGCCACGGTCAGCGGACTGTTCCGCGAGGTCGGCAGGAGCATAGTGGGGGATGACTATGAGGCCCCCGCGTTTACGGTTGACCTGCTAATAAAGGACACAAAGCTTGCCCTTCAGATGGCGAAAGACTCCGGAGCTCCATCCGTCATTGCGGGAACCGCTCAGATGTACAATGAGATTGCCCACGGACAGGGCCTCGGCAATCAGGATACCAGCGCGCTATTCAAGGTTTTCAGCCAGCACTATGTTGATCTGGCCTGATGTTAAATACTCACTCACGCATGAAAGGAATTAAGCCGTATGAAACTGGAATTTGAGTACGGGAACGGTATGATGAGCGCTAATCTGCCGGACACGACAGATGTGTTTATTCCCGGAGAGACCGTCAAAGATCCCCCCTGCCTTCCGCAGGACATGGAGACGCTTGTGAAGTTGACACGCGAATCCGTCCGCAATCCGATCGGCATGCCCCCGCTGTCTGAGCTCGCGCATAAGGGCAGCACCGTAACTATTGTTATACCCGATATCGTAAAGGGCGGCTGCCAGCCGACCTCTCACCGCAAGCTCTCTGTTAAGGTCGTTCTGGAAGAGCTCTATGCCGCCGGCGTTGATAAGAAGGATGTTCTTCTCATCTTCTCGAACGGGCTCCACCCCCGTACGACGACTGCCGAAGCTAAGCAGATCCTCGGCAGCGAGCTGTTTAACGACTTTTACCACACTCATCAGATCATCAGCCACGACTCCGAGGACAAGGAGCATCTGGTCGATCTGGGCTGCACGGAACGCGGCGACGCGGTCGTCATGAACAAATATGTTTTTGATTCTGATATTTCGATCCTGATCGGACACACACAGGGCAATCCCTACGGCGGATATTCCGGCGGCTATAAGCACTGCACCACCGGCATTACTAACTGGCGTTCCATCGCAACCCACCACATTCCTGACGTCATGCACAGAGACGACTTTACTCCCGTTTCCGGCCACAATCTCATGCGCTCAAAATTCAACGAAATCGGTATGCATATGGAAAAGTGCATGGGCAAAAAATTCTTCTGCTGTGACGCCGTGCTCGACACCTATGCCCGCCAGATCGCCATTTTCTCCGGCTATGCCAAGGAAATGATGCCTGTTTCGTGGGAAATCGCAGATAAGCGCACCTATGTCAACTGGGCGAAGAAAAAGTACGATATAATGGTTTTTGGTATGCCGCAGAATTTTCACTACGGCGACGGCATGGGCACTAATCCCATCCAAATGATGCAGGCCCTATCAGCACAGGTTATTCGCCATAAGCGCATCATGAGCGACCGTTGCGTAATTATCTGCTCTTCGGCCTGCAACGGGTACTTCCACGATGAGCGCTGGCCCTATCTCAGAGAGCTTTACGATCTCTTCCAGCACGATTATATGAACACTTTGCCGGATATGGAGCGTTACGGCGAGTATTTTGCAACCAACGAGGAATACATCCGCAAGTACCGGTTTGCAAATGCGTTCCACCCCTATCACGGTTTCTCAATGATGAGTTGTGGGCACATTGCCGAAATGAACACCTCGGCGATCTATATTGTAGGCGCTCAGGAGCCGGGTATCGCCCGCGGTATGGGCCTGAAGACCCGCGCTACATTTGAAGAAGCGCTTGAGGACGCAAAGCGCAAGTTTGTTGGGCCTGAACCTAATATTCTCGCCCTTCCGCAGACCTATAAGCTTGGCGCGGTCCACCTCTGCATGGAGAACGAGCCATATGACGGTACGAACGGCCACTGCTGCGGCCACTGAGCCCCTAAGAGAATTTTTCGGCGATACTGCCGGAAAAGATAGAGAACATGAAAAAACGAAAGGATGTAAGAAATGAAAAAGTTCATATCCCTGCTCCTTGCCCTAGCAATGGTTTTCAGCCTTGCCGCCTGCAGCGGCGGGAATACCGCTGAAAGCTCCGCTCCCGAGCAGTCCACCGCGCCTTCCGGAGAAGCCTCGGCAAACACCGAGGACCTCACTTGGGGACTGACTCCCTTTGCTGAACCCCAGACCCTGCGCATCGGATTTTTCACCGGCTCACCTCTGTCCTATCCGTTCCTTTTCGCCGACAAGCTTGGCGTGTTCAAAGCGCTGAACATCAATGTCGAGTATACCTGCTTCACCGGCGGCCCCGCTATGATGGAAGCAAACGCTGAGTGGGACATCGCCTCCTGCGGACTCGGCGGACTTGCAAACGGCCTGTACGGCTACGACTTCTCCCTCGTGGACATAACCGACTTTGAAGAGAACATAGCGATCTTTGTCCGTCCGGATTCTGAACTGGCCAAAGACCCCACAAATCCCGAGCTCTGGAAGGGCGCATCCTGCGTATATCCTGCCGGAACTACCGGTCAGGCTGTCCTCGCAGCTTACCTCAACAAGATCGGCCTCACTCTTGCCGATGTTGAAAGCGTCAACATGGACAATTCCAACGCCCTTACCGCTTTCAACGGCGGAACAGGCGATGTGCTTTGCTGCTGGAACGCGATTGCCCTCTCCGCTGAGGACGCCGGCTTTACGCGCGTTGGCGACTCCGGAACCCTTGGCTTTACAGCTCCCTGCGGAACCTTTGCAAAGCAGGACGTCATGCAGGATAACTTTGACCTCGTCGTAACCGCCTGCACCGTTTTCCACAAGGCTGTCGAGTGGCTCTACGCTTCCGACGAGAACAAAGCCCAGGCAACCCAGTGGTACCTTGAGCACTGCGACGAGGAAGGCTTCCTCTGCACCGAAGATATTGCAAAGCGCACAATTGACTGGTACCGCGGCCCGACGACCGACGAGTGGATCGAGCTGTTCACAAAGACCAGCCCCGACGACGCCGGACTGTACACCAAGCGTGATCTGCTTGAGGCAGAAAAGGATATACTTGTCGGTATCGACTTCTTTATCGGCGAAGGTAAATACACCAACGATGACCGCACCCGTTATCTCGACGATCAGCGCATTGATCCTTCCGTAGCGCTGGCGGCGAAAGAAATGTTAGGCAAATAAACGTTTTTTTACAATCCTGCCCCTTCCCCGGCGGGGAAGGGGCAGGTGAAATACGCTTTGCGGACGGGTGAGGCTTTATTAGGGAGAATAACCCGGTATCCGCCGCGGCGGCTATGTGATAGAATTGAAGCAGCCTGACCCCGGACTTTCCGCTCAGGACCGGCCTCAACCGCCCACAAAGCGTATTTCACGGGAGCCGTACTGCGCGATCGAAACACTCACTTTTAAGACAAGCTCAGAAAGTAGGGATAACATTTGAGCGAAACGACTCAGAAAATGACTAATGAAGAACGCGTCGCACTGGTGCAGAAGCAGCAGAGAAAAATCACATATCGCAACACAGTGCTATCATTCAGCGGCGTCTTGCTGTTCTTTATTATTTGGGAAGCGCTTGCGCTTTTTAAAATCGTTGATCCTAAGAAAATCTGCGATGTACTGCAGATTTTTGCGCTTTTTATAACCAAGTTCACGGACCCGAACCCGGATGGAGCGGTTTTGCTGGTCCATATCTGGTCAAGCCTTGAAGTTGCGCTTCTGGGCTTCCTGCTCGCCGTGGTCATAGGCATTCCCCTCGGTTGGCTGATGGGTTGGTATCGCGGCTTTGACAGCTTCGTGCGTCCGCTGTTCGAAATTATCCGCCCTATCCCGCCGGTTTCGTGGATACCGCTGACGATAGTCTGGATGGGAATAGGCCTTCCGGCAAAGGCGTTCATAGTATTCTTTGCAGCGTTTGTGCCGTGCCTTATCAATTCATATACTGGAATTCGGCAGACCAAAGAAGTACTTAAAAACGTCGGAAAAACCTTTGGAGCTTCGAACTTCACAATTTTCCGCAAGGTAGGTATTCCGTCGTCGATGACGATGTCTTTCGCCGGCGTCAAGGTTGCAATCGGAAACGCATGGGCAACGCTTGTCGCAGCCGAAATGCTGGCTGCCTCCAGCGGACTCGGTTACATGATCCTAATGGGACGCTCCTATGGCCGCGTTGACCTTGTTATTTTGGGAATCGTCGTCATCGGTGCCCTTGGCGTTCTGATAACCGCCCTTATCAACAAACTGGAAGATGTCGTATTGGGGTGGAAAAAGCTATGAAAATGAAGAATAAAACTGAAAACATGAGCGTTGCCGAAATCAAGGAATATCGCCTTAATATTGTTTACAAAATCCTCCCTGTGATTTCTGTATTTCTGCTCATTTTGCTGTGGCTGGCGGCCTCATCGGGCGCGGGTGACTTTCCTTCTCCAGCGGCGGTATGGGAGCGCACCGTAAGACTTTTCACAAATCCTATTAAAAAGCTCGACCTTATCGGTCACGTCCTTGTCAGTCTGAAGCGAATCGGGCTTGCACTGCTGTTTGACTGGACCTTCGGTATCGCTTTCGGCGTACTGATCGGCTGGAGTCCCCGTGCCAAGGCTTTCTTCGGACCGATGTTCAACGCCTTCAGAGCTGTTCCTCCGCTCGCATGGATACCGCTGATTACTCTGTGGTTCGGCATAGGTGAGTTTCCAAAGGTGCTGATCGTTATATTCGGCTCGCTTGCTTCCATTGTTGTCAATGTACAGGCAGGCATGAGCACAGTTGAAAAAATGTATCTCGACGTCGGAACGGTTTTCAATGCCACACCGGCACAGCGGCTTTTCAAAATCGCCATTCCTTCAGCTCTGGACGCAATCTTCGCGGGCGTAAGAACTTCGACAAGCGCCGCTTGGATGGTCGTTCTAGCCGCCGAAATGCTGGGTGCGAACGCCGGCGTCGGCTTCCTCATCTCCCGCGGTATGGACTCCATTGATATGCCGCTCGTTCTCACCGGAATGATTGCTATCGGTATCGTGGGTGCGGTTCTGGCCATAATAACGCAGTTTGCAGAAAGGTTGATTTGCCCGTGGACGAGAAAAAGAAAGTAATTCTGAAGTTATCACATATCTGTCAGAGCTATGTTATGAAAGACACGGTCAAGGATGCTGTTGAAAACGTGTCCATGGAGGTTTATGACAACGAGTTCCTCGTTCTCCTCGGACCCGGTCACTGCGGAAAGACTGTTCTTATGAATATGATAGCCGGTCTTGAAAAGCCGGTCGGCGGAAAGATCTATTTAAACG
>JAYFQM010000175.1:0-10215 GCA_034927185.1 Oscillospiraceae bacterium
AATCCCTCAATTCTTCTACCCATGCTTCTTCCATTGGCCTACTTTGCGGCCCCGATTCGCCACCGACAATCAACCAATCTATTCCATCAAGGTCGATTTGCGATATTGATTCCAGCAGCGGTTCGGCAGATATAAACTTTACCTTAGCCCCGGTTCTTTTTAAATCTTCACATCTATAAATAGATGCTGTATTTTCAATAGAAACGCCCATCCATATATTGTTTGTCCACTTGATTCGTGGCGATAACGCAATGACACGTTCGGATCTTTTTGTCAACACTTGAAAAGTATGCTGTGATGCCTTGTTCATCGTTTCAAAAATAGCAAGAACATCTTCATCAGAAACGTCCTCGTGGAAAAGGTCAGACATCGAATTAACAAATATCATTTTAGGCTTTGCCCATTCCAACGGCTTTTGAAATAAATCTCTATGAACCGTAACCTTAAATCCATTTTTATAACGACTGTTTCCCATTGCCTGCAGCCTTCTTGCAAAAGCCGCAGCATAACAGTGTTCGCAACCGGCAGAGTATTTCGTGCAACCGGTTACTGGATTCCACGTTTCTTCTGTCCATTCGATTTTTGTTGCCATTATTTGTTGCTCCTTATTTGGTCGAAAATATTACTTCGCCATCTTTTGTAAATGTGACACCGTAAGTCTGCTTCAACTCATTTTTTATGTCGTTTTTATATCCATCGCTTGGAAATATAGGGTGCTCATCAAGATCATGATATATCATATCAAGTGTTACTGATGCCATGGCGTGGTATTTATCATAAAGATATTTTGCAATGTCTATAACGTAATAACATTGCTCGTCGGTTTGTGTTGTGGCAATTCCAGTCCCATTAAAATCAAACATCAGTTGTGCTTGATTTTCATGTGTATTCTTTAATGAAGATTTGTCACCAAAAGTTTTCCACGCAACCTTTTTAAAAAGTTTCAGTCCTTCAATATTTGAGCAACAATGAATAAGATTATAGACAAGACCATTTGTACGATTAAAAAAAGGAAACGAAGCAATGTAGTGTTTTGCTCGGAAATTTTTGGTGTTGCTTTTTATAATGGAAACGATGATATTATTAAGCTGCTCTTTATCGTTTCCATATTCAAGGATTGATGCAATATCATTTTGGTAAGTTTCTTGGTATCTATCAATCACCTGCGGCTTTTTGGCGAGTGATGCGCCTCGAGCGGTATCAGAAACCATATGGTTAATTATAACCTCTCCCCATCGATTAAGATAGGGTGTTACAGCATCCCAATCAATGGAAGCTTTGTACGGATCATACAAGAGCAAAGTGTTATATTGTTGTTTGAACGATGATAAGTCCAATCCTCTCAAGAAATCATTACAATCTCCATGCTGATATGATACAGTTATATATTCCAATTTTGCTTTTTCAATTTCTTGTTTCAAGAACTCTACGCGTTCAGGATATAAATCATTGAAAACTAATATTGCATTTTTCCCTGGATAATTTGTTATTATTTCATTTAAATGCTTTGCAACACGTAAAGCTGTGCCATCCACCAGATTTCCTTCAATGTCTTTGTATACACCACTATTAGACATGCAATCTATGTAGATGACACCTTTTGAGCCAGCATAACCATATTTGCCCTTAAACCCCAGTATCTTGCGAGCCCATTCATCAACGTATTTGTCAATTAGCTCAAACTTTTTTACAGTATGCGGTTTTGCTTCAGTAATAATTTCAACTTGTTTTGCCCTTGCCAAACTATTCACCTCCAGCGAGCTAATACAGTGTTAATGCTCTATTATTGCGCCTAATCCATAAAAAAACCATCTGCATCAAAGATATGATCTATTTCATCATTTGTCATAGCGTGAGATACCTTATCCCTAACGGCACTTTTGGACATGTCAAGCCGCTTAAAGCGATTCTGTCCGGAAACATCTTTGCTCATGCGAATAAGCTGAATACGCCCAATACTTGGATTTTGACGAGCATATTCTGCAAAGCCTTTTGCCTTACCAAGATTATCTGTAAACGCAGGATTGTGTGGTTCCAGAATGTCAATTACATATCCCAATCTGCTGTCTCTGCGAACAACGATAAAATCCGGATAAGTAGGCTTTGTTTCTCCGTCTATTTCATAGGGGATACAAAGAGACCATGTTTTCCTCGGCGGGTTACGCAACCAACAGACAAAATCGGGTCTCTGCTCTTCTTCGGCAATTACGCCTTCTTCCCAATTATTTAGATTCAAAGTAACCATTCCACTGTTTCCATCGACAAATAAATGGTCGCGGTATTCTTTCCCACCATTCTCATGTGGAACTTGAATGGTTTCCGGCAAACGAAAGTTGTGTTTGCTGACAATATCGCCGTCTGAAACAATGCTGTCGTACTGCCTCCTGATACGCTCGGAATCAATCGTGGCAATGTAACGACGGTATTCATCATTCAGCGCATGAAACTTCGCTTCCGCATATGTTTTCAAATTACCGATACATTCAGAATCGGACGCAAAGATGATAACATCAATTTTAAAGGCATTCGGATCGTTTACATCAAAATATTGTCTTCCATACTCATTTCCTACACCTTCATTTCCAAGCTTTGTTTCGGCAAGACGGAATTGACGGTCGATGTCGGTATCTGTTGTAGTGAATAAATCATGGACGGAGTAATTGTCAACTGTTTCGCCGAAAACATCAAAGATCTGTGTCGACAATTTGAACTGGCGCACCTGATCTGCATATTCTTGATATTTTTCATTCGCTTTCAGAGCTTCCGTATGTACATGAACCATCTGTACAACATCGTCGACAACATCCTTTGAAGCTTTTGCATATAGGCCGGATTGACTAAGCAACCGCGCAATTCTATATAAAGAAATTAAATAGTCATTAATACGAACAGTACGGACATCATAGGTAAGCAGGCATGAATCATTGATGAATTTCATTACGGCTTCGCGGTCGAAAAGATCTGCCTGCGGCTCTGATTGTTCAGCCGGCTGGTCAGAAGTATCAGAAGATTGAGCTGGTTCCGTTTGCCCGTCATTTTGCGATACTTCGGCAGGTGCAGACGGAGTGTTAGCCTGCAAGACTGTGGTACTTTCTGCTGATGCAGGTTGTGTAGCTGAAGTTGCTTGCTGCAACTGATTGTCGATACTTCCGGTTTCCTCTCTTGGGAAAAGCGTCATCTGATTTGCATCCGGTTGTGGAATATGTTTATGATGACGCACAGGTTTAACAGTCAGCGTATCAAAGGTTTGTCCGCTCAAAGTTTCGCCATATACTTCTGTCGGGATATTGCCGCCTTCTGTGCTTTGTAATGCGTTTACAACATCCTCTACGGTGGCCGCATCAAAATATGGCAAATATAGATGCACATCATTCAATGTATCGTCCACTTGAATGTGCATCTGCATGGGCGTCCTCACCATTCGGCCAAGAAGCTGGGCGATATAAGTGGCATCTTTCGCGTGGCGGAATGACATCATCGTCTCGGCTCTGGGGCAATCCCACCCGGTTGACAGATTTTCCTTAAAGAAAACAACTCTTATGTTTTTGTCTTCGGTTATGCGGGACGGTTCTTCATATCGCACATTCAATCCGTTTACATGGACCGTTCCGGATGTTTGTCCAAACGTATGCACAACTTCGCCGCTCTGAAAGCGGAATCCGGTACGTTCCTCAATTTTCCGCAGGCAGTCATCAAGATCCGTATCGGAAATACGGTCTGCGGTATTATTCAGCACCTGCACGACAAAGATCGGGTTAACCTGTCCGTAGTGCTGCTCATAACAGTATTGATACCAGTGATCCCACTTTCCCTTCCAGTCGTCTGCGGCGGCCTGTAATACGGCCATATCCTTATTAACGGAATGTTCCTCTGGATAAGTAATGACAATACGGTCTTTTAGCAAACCGGAAGCACGAACGTCCTCCGGCGCGACAACTACGCGATAAATCGTGGACGTCGTACCTTCCACAAGTTTGTTGAAGCGTTCCAGCGTAGCAGACATTCCGATAACGACAGGCATTGCTGAAAGGCGATCCTCGGGGCTGCCCTTCAGAAATTTTTGCATAATAGAAGTCGCGCGTCCGGCTTCTCTTCCTTGCATCCCGCGATGTGCCTCGTCAATGATGACATACAGCCTGTCATTCTTTTCCCGTGCCGTGTTGGCAAGCGTTTCCCAAATGGTATATTGCCGGTTGTCTGAATGGCGCGTCAAATTGGAAGATTTACCGAGCTTTTGCGTATTCAGAAAATAAATATGTCCGTCTTCCAGAATTTCGCGGTCAAAAGAATCTTCGCTGATGGTAACGCATTGATCCAGGCGGATTTTATCCGCTTTCAGGTCAATTTTTTGTTTTGACTGCTCATTCAGCTGCGGGGAATCGGAAAGCCAAACAAAGATGGCGTTCTGTTGATCCGGATAGTTCTCGTCACCAAAATAGATTGCTTCAATTAAGGAGGCAATAATAATTGTTTTCCCGGCACCTGTCGGAGCAGTGAAAGATACTACCTGCGGCGTATGAGTACGGCGATAGCTACCGAGTGCTTCTGCCGACTGGAGGCGAAGTTGCTTCAGCGCAATTTTTTGAAAAGGAAATAATTCAACTTTCATTGCTTTCGTCACCTTCCGATATTGATACGGAAATTATCGAGATAATCCCGGTATAACTGATATGTGATTTTATCTTCAAAGCCTTTGATCATTTCGCGGTATCCAGCTTCGGAATCAGTAACGATATAGATCGTTTCAATATCCGGGTGCATTGATAGTACTGCTTCAAACTCGGGGTATGCGGTCTCGTCCAGAAGGACGGCGAAACGGTTGTCCTCGAAAATTGCCATAGTCATTGGTACGTTTTCGATTTTCGGGCATGGGCCATGTGCGCCTGCTTTTAGCCACAGCGTGGGGAGCATTTCAGAGAACTGTTTTCCAAGAGCAACAGCAGTCTTGTCCAAAAAACCCAGCTTAAAATAGACGGCATTTGCTTTAAAGCCGTCTGCCATTGGCATATCACTGCCGAGATAGTTACCTTTCAGCGGGTTACCGTTGATATCGTGTCCTTCAATAGAGCAGACTGTGCGAGGCCAAGTAACATAATGGGCAATGCCGAGCTTTTCCCACTCCGGGTCTCCCGGATGATATCCCTGTTTTGTAAGTGCCTTGGACTCATCGTCGGATACCTCATTGTTTGTCACCATAATGCAGCGACGGTGTCCGCCATCTTCAGCATTCAGGAGATTAACCGCGTGAAGCGTTGTGCCAGAGCCGGCAAAGAAGTCCACAATAAGGGCATTTGGCTTGTTTACAACGAAGAAACGAATTGCATCATGCTCCGCATATGGAGATTTTGGAAAGCTAAATCTTCCGTTCAATCCCAGTGCCGATAAAACTTTTGTACCATGTTGAGTAGCATCATGGCTTGATATCCACCACTGTGTTCCTGGGACAAATTTCGCTTCATACTCGGTCTCATCAACAATAATTGAGCCATCATTCGCATAGCCAACAATTGGGAAATCGCCATTTTTCACTTTTGCTTGCTCACCTTTTGCAAGATATGATATTGAAGTATCTTTTCCTTTGAATTTTCCGAGTTTTACAAAGTGTTTGGGTATCAGTTCAAGAAGACTTTCTCGCCCTAAACGCCATCTTCCTTCGCGTCCATCAGGGAAAATAGGCCAAACTGCAAATGTCCCTTCTGGCGCAGAGATGCTTCGTCTATCCGTCTCAATGGAAATAGGCATGCCAACTGATACTATTTTTTCTCCAGTAGAGTCAACGAATATTGGATAGAACATGTTTGGCCTGTCAGTTCTCAATACAGCCGTGCCTGATCGTTGCAGTCCATTCCAGCGAAGTTTGTCTTTATATCCGCCCTTTATATTTCCTCGCCAGTCTTTTCCAAGTGCAAGGGGTTTAGGACTCGAAACACCAAGCATTACAAAATAAATATATTCATCTGTGCGCGAAAAGCCTCCAACTCGGGTGACGCCTGCGGGATTTATCACGCTTGAAATCATTTGAATATTTGCCTCGGGAAACATTTCCTCCAACAAGCATCCAAGATGCAGGTATTCCTTTTCATCAATAGTTACAATCAGTACAGAGTCTTTCGGATTCAGCAGCTTTTTTGCAATCTTTAACCGTTTTTGCATCATGGAAAGCCACTTGCTGTGACGGTATGTATCGGAGGAATCCACATAATCGTTGTTGTATTTCCAATCGCGTGCGCCAGTATTGTATGGCGGATCGATATAAATACAATCTACCTTTCCAGCATAAAGGTACTCCAATAATTGCAGGGCATGATAATTATCTGCCTCGATCAGCGTGTGCCATAAATCGCTGTCCGGCGCATTACAGACGCTGTCAATCGGTTTTAGATATGGATAAATCGGTTCACCGAACTGAGCGACGGACACAAGCTCATCAACAGCAAACTTTTTTTCTTCATTGGTTATTTTATTTTTGCAGATTGCAGTTCCATTATGAATGGATTCTACAATGTAATCGTCCTGTACTTCTCCGGCTTTTCGCGCAACCAAGCTGCCTTTACGGATGGGAATATCGTAAAGCGGGGTACATTCGGGCAAATGCTCTTCAAATACAAGCCCAAATCTCTTCTGCTTATTCATGCGGTCAACTTCCTGCTGTAACCGTTCCCGCAACTCTTTATCTGAAATCTGACTGATTAAGTCGTTTATAGCGGCCATTTGTATTCCTCCCGTTGTTCCTCTAAAAAAGTCATTGCGGTTTTCATATATGTGGCACAAGGCCATTGCGAATATAATCAATTTATCTTAGTGTTTTCATTAGTTCATTTAAGTAAAATAAGATAGCAACGTTACACTTTTTACAATGAATATGGTATTGTCTCATGATCTCGCCCGAAACGCCTTTACATTGTAGTAATTCCGGCACTTCGTCCCGCAGAACTCGCTTTTAGCGTGTGGGTTGTAGTACACCTTTCCGCAGTTCTTACAAACCTTGAGCGGAGCGGAGGAAGTAGTAATTAAGGTGGCGTAGGCGAGGCGCAGGACGCTTAGCAGACTGTCTGCTTCCCAAACGAGCTGCGGCATCTGGCCGGAGGTCAGCTTATAGTTGAGACTACCGGTTATAGCGGATATCGTATCGAAAGCTTCAGTTCCGTCTCGGGTAGAAACGAAATGCCGATACAGCGTCTGCAGTTCCGTTTGAAAGCGTTTTAACTCCTCGCCATAATCTTTCTTGTTCACTGCGCCGTAACACGGGGGCATACCATCGCTTGAGAATGGGCCTGCGTCTTTACCCTCGCCCAGCCCCAAAAGCCCGTGATGGGCTGTAAACGCAACACACGTGCGGTCAACATTGGCAGCGTTCTCCGTAATCTGCCGTCCCAGCTCCAAAGCGTCAGCAACCAGCATTTCCGACTGCTCGGCACAGTTATAGTGGAACGCTTCCGCGCCGGGGGAAGGCATCAAATATCTGATGTCGTGATAGTCCATGATCTCATACGCAGACCAGCGCACCCACATGGTGTTCAAATTTGGAAACATGGCTTTCAAGTCCATGACCTTCCTCCATGTAATTCTTGTAATTAATTTATCATATTTCAGCGACCACTTCAAGACATAGCAGCCTTTTTTTGCATTTATGCCGCCAAAAGTCCTTTTGATTCTGGTATAAATCCTCTTTGAAATTTGCCAGACAAGCAAGAAAGTCGGAATCACTATTATACCGATCATGGCGGCGCGTATATTTCCTGCGGCTATGTTCTCAGGAAAGGCAGCGCGGATCAGGCCCTGCTGGATTTTACCCAGCCCCATCCGGCTCAGAAATTCGGCGGAATGAATATGGGATAGCTATTTCCGCCGCTTCATGGTATTCTGTGTGCTTGACAAAACAAGAAGGAGATGAAAAAGCCATGAGCGTAAACGCCAGAGAAGAACAATATGAGCATGTGGAGCTTTTCGGGAAGCCCGCCCTCTTTACAGATTCCCGCATTGACCGCGGCACGGTACCCGAAGGCTTCCACTGCTACGACCTACGCGGTTCCGATTACGATCCCGGTAAGCCGACAACGCTGGAAGATAAAGTTGCTGTCAATAACGCCGGCACGGTGCTGACCGCCGAACCGGTCACCATTCCCAAGGAGGGCTTCCGCCGATTGCGCGGCAAGCTCAACTTCCTCGGGGAATGCCTGACGCTGCCGGAATTCTGCGAGGAACACGGCATCGCGCTCCCGCCAGACAACCGGAAATTCATTCTGCGGCCCGTCTCTCCCAATGAGGCGGGTATTTTTTATGCCCTGCCGAAGGAGCAGGACGCGGCGCTGGGCGCCATCGGCCATGTCCGCATCGATTTCGGGTGCGACGGCGACGAATTCTGGCACACCTGGCATCCCCGCGGCGACGAGTCGCTGAACAGCCCTGAGTTCAATGCGGAGCTGACAGAACTGGTCAACGAGCTCCGGAAAAACGGCCCACTGAAAAATCTCAGCGCCATGACCGACTACTGCGGTAATCGCGGCGGAGAGATCGAGGGCGGCTGGCAGCAGAACTACGGTTACGTGATTGAAACGGAACGGTACCGCTACTGCCTTCGATGTAATCCCGGCCCAGGAGATTACCACGCCTACCTTACCGCCTTCGACCTGCGGGCGCAGCGGATGAACATGAAGAAGGAGGCTCCCGCTCAGGAGCATGGCCTCACGGAGGCTGGAAAAGAACTGCTCCGGAGCGCCGCGGACAACACACGGCCCCACAGCTACAGCTGGTTTGTTTTTCAGGATTATAACACGCCCGGTGAAAAGCTCACTGACAGCCTGACGCTTCCGGAGGCGATCCGGTTATATAACGAAACGGACAGCGGCAGCAAGCGGCTCGGCGTGACCAAGGACGGGATCGCCACCGTGGATCTCATTATCACGCTGAACGGCGAACAGGAACTGCCAGAAGATTACACACGACTCGCCAGCTTTTCCGGCGATCCGGTCATAACGGAAGCAATGGAAACGCTGCGTGGCGCGATCACGGAACAGAGGCCCGAACAGGGCATCACGATGGGAGGTCTATAAACAATGAGACAGAATTCCGAATGGGTGAAATTTATGAAGGAGCAGTATCCGCCCGGCACCCGCGTCCGGCTCACGGAGATGCGCGAT
The DNA here is from genome assembly GCA_034927185.1 of Oscillospiraceae bacterium. Taxonomy (GTDB): domain Bacteria; phylum Bacillota; class Clostridia; order Oscillospirales; family Oscillospiraceae; genus UBA2658. The sequence goes on from JAYFQM010000175.1 coordinate 9,141, forward strand.
TCCTATGCCCCGGTGCCGCCCAACACTGAGGGAACCGTCGATTTCGTAGACGACGCGGGTCAGCTTCAGATGAAATGGGACAACGGCCGCACCCTTGCCCTCATTCCCGGCGAGGATCGCTTTTCCGTTATTCCGCGGCAACTTCAGACGCTGAAGCTGTACATACCGCTCACCGTCACTGCCTGTGTATCTGATGAGTGGGGAGATGTAGATGACACCCCTGTTGAACTTGACCGATATACCGTGCTTGCCCATGAAGACAGCATCCTTGCCGCCCTTCTGAAAGAGCGGAGGCCGGAAGAAGCGGAACGCGGCCTCATGAAATACTACGGCAAGGACGACAGTGTAAACCGCAAGGTGCAATCCTATGTTTTCACGGCGGAGGAAGTGGACGGCCGCCTGATGGGCGTGGCCGAGTGCCGGGTGCGCGGCGAGCTTACCGACGCGGAGCTGGAACAGTTCAAGGACGCCGTCGCCGGTCAAGCGGCTGATGGGTTTGGAGAAGGGTTCGAGCAGCGCCCGATCAAAACCGGGGACGGTGAGCTTTATGTCAGCCTGTGGAGCAGCGATCAAAGCTGGAGCATCATGACGCGGGACGAGCTGGAGCAGGGCCAGCAGATGGGAGGGATGACGCTTGAACAGTAAAATCATGGAGCTGGAAATCAGCCGTCCCGGCCCGCTCGGGGCAGATGCCCCCGCAACCCTCGCGCTGCCCGCCGCGCCCTATGAGATTCTGGACGCGCTGGACAGGGCACGCGTGACGGATGAGCGCGTCATCTACTCCACGGAGATCCTGAGCTGCGAGCTGGACTACCTGCCGCAGTTTCTCAGCCCGAGCTCCAATCTTTATGAGCTCAACCACCTGTGCAATCGTCTGGCTTCCCTCAGCGATTGGGAGCTGGACTGCTTCGAGGGCATGGTCATGATGGACGCGGTGCAGAAAAGCTATGAGCCGATCCCCGTGGACCGACTCATCAACATGACCGCCAGCATGGAGCACTGTCAGATCGCCTATGAAGCGCACGACGACGAATCCCTCGGCAAATTCTACGCGGAAAACGGGTTTGTCCCGCAG
>JAYFQM010000076.1:0-11471 GCA_034927185.1 Oscillospiraceae bacterium
TTTTAACTTCGCCGAACGACCAACTTCTGATCATTTCGGGAGAAGCGATGCCGATTTGAATTGCGTCAAAGGGTGCATAACTCATATCCGTTCCTCCTCTTTTTCTACGAATTCGTCTCCAAGGTCAAGATCTTCCTCGGGAGACTCGATTGTGTAGCCCGAGGCTTCGATTTCGCTCTCGTCAGGCGGCAGAAGATCGTCGCGGAAGTCGGGTGAGAAATCGTCGTCGTCATCCTGATCCTTAAGCTCGATCTCATCTCCGTACTTATCGAGTACGCGTACATCCAGACACAGGGACTGAAGCTCCTTTACAAGAACCTTGAACGATTCAGGGACGCCCGGCTGCGGGATGTTGTGTCCCTTTACAATGCTCTCGTAGGTCCTGACTCGGCCGGTGACGTCATCCGATTTGACGGTTAGTATTTCCTGAAGAGTATATGCCGCGCCGTAGGCTTCGAGCGCCCAGACTTCCATTTCGCCGAAGCGCTGGCCGCCGAACTGGGCTTTTCCGCCGAGCGGCTGCTGCGTAACAAGGCTGTATGGGCCTGTGCTTCTCGCATGGATCTTATCGTCAACGAGGTGGTGGAGCTTAAGGAAGTAAACATATCCGACGGTAACTGGGTTGTCAAAGGGCCTACCGGTGCGTCCGTCGTAAAGCACGCTCTTTCCATCCGGGCGGAGCCCCGCAAATTTGAGTGTCTCATGGATTTCTGTCTCGTTTGCGCCGTTGAATATCGGCGTCGCTACCTTCCAGCCGAGGGCATGGGCCGCATAGCCGAGATGGACTTCAAGCACCTGTCCGATGTTCATTCGGGAAGGAACACCCAGCGGGTTGAGGACTATATCCAGCGGAGTGCCGTCCGGAAGATATGGCATATCCTCCTTCGGGAGTATCCGCGAAACGACGCCCTTGTTTCCGTGGCGTCCAGCCATCTTGTCTCCGACGGAGATCTTGCGCTTCTGCGCTATATATACTCTTACGACTTCGTTTACGCCGGGAGAAAGCTCGTCGCCGGCTTCTCTTGTAAAACGCTTGACGTCAACGATGATACCGGATTCGCCGTGCGGGACCTTCAGAGAGGTGTCACGCACTTCTCTGGCTTTTTCGCCGAAGATGGCGCGGAGCAGTCTTTCTTCGGCGGTCAGGTCGGTTTCGCCCTTAGGAGTGACCTTGCCGACGAGAATGTCCCCTGAGTGAACCTCGGCTCCGATGCAGATTCTTCCGCCCTCGTCGAGATATTTAAGCGCGTCCTCGCCGACGCCGGGAATATCTCGGGTGATTTCTTCCGGCCCGAGCTTAGTATCTCTGGCATCGCACTCATATTCTTCGACGTGGATGGATGTGAAGGTGTCCTCCATAACGAGGCGCTCGTTGAGCAGGATTGCGTCTTCGTAGTTGTAGCCTTCCCACGTCATAAAGCCGACAAGAATGTTCTTTCCGAGCGAAATTTCCCCGTTCGAGGTCGCCGGGCCGTCCGTTATCACGTCGCCGTCCTTGACCCTGTCGCCTACGGCAACTATGGGACGCTGATTGATGCAGGTACCCTGGTTGCTCCGTGCAAACTTAATGATTTTATAATTCTTGGTTTCGCTGTTGTCATATTTAATTGTAATGCTGGTTGCGGAAACGCGCGTCACAACGCCGTCTCCCTCTGCCGTAAGAACAACCTTCGAATCCACAGCGCATTTGTGCTCGATGCCGGTCGCAACTATAGGCTGCTCCGTAACCATGAGCGGAACCGCCTGACGCTGCATGTTTGCGCCCATAAGCGCGCGGTTCGCGTCGTCGTTTTCAAGGAAAGGTATCATTGCGGTAGCAATCGATATCATCATGCGCGGCGAAATATCGATATAATCGACGCGGTCGCGGTCTACCTCGATTATTTCGTCCCTGTGGCGGCAGGTTATACGTTCGTTTGTGAGGCAGCCATTCTCATCGACCGGCTCCGTGGCCTGGGCAATGATGTACTGATCCTCCATGTCTGCCGTGAGATAGTCGATTTCCTCCGATACGAAATGCGTCTTCTTGTCAATGCGACGGTAAGGCGCTATGAGGAAACCGTATTCGTTCACTCTGGCATAGCTGGCGAGATAGGAGATAAGTCCGATATTAGGACCTTCGGGCGTCTCAATCGGGCACATGCGTCCATAGTGGCTATAGTGAACATCTCGGACATCGAAGCTCGCGCGTTCGCGGGAAAGGCCGCCCGGTCCGAGAGCCGACATACGGCGTTTGTGAGTAAGCTCCGCCAGCGGGTTCGTCTGATCCATAAACTGGCTCAGAGGAGACGAACCGAAAAACTCCTTAATCGCCGCAGTTACGGGGCGGATATTGATCAGACTCTGAGGCGTTACTATATCGAGATCCTGAAGCGTCATGCGCTCACGGATAACGCGCTCCATACGGGAGAAGCCGATGCGGAACTGGTTTTGCAGCAGCTCGCCCACGCAGCGGATACGGCGGTTTCCCAGATGGTCGATATCGTCCGGCTCTCCTATTCCGTAGAAGAGACCGAGCAGGTAGTTGACAGAAGAGAAGATATCGTCGACAATGATGTGCTTCGGTATAAGGTCGTCAATGCTCGCCATAACGGCATCCTTCAAATCCTCGCCCTGATACTCGTCCATCAGACGCTTCAGAACGATATATCGGACTTTCTCCTTGATACCGATCTCTTTGGGGTCGAAGTCGACAAAGGCGGCCATATCGACCATACCGTTCGAGAAAACACGGACATCCCTGCCGTCCGCTCTGATAACGGCGTCAATAACGCCTCTTCTTTCGATTTCCTCGGCGCGTTCGCGCGTGATAAGCTCGCCCGCCTCGGCAATGATCTCACCTGTCATCGGGTCTGTTATCGGCATTGCGAGCGTATGGCCCGTAAGACGGGGACGAATGGTGAGCTTTTTATTGAACTTGTAGCGACCGACACTCGATATGTCGTAGCGGCGCTTGTCAAAGAACAGGCCCTCCAAAAGAGTTTCCGCGCTGTCAACCGTGGGGGGGTCGCCCGGACGCAGTTTGCGGTAAATTTCGATCAGCGATTCTTCCCTGGAAAGGCAGGCGTCCTTTTCTATTGTAGCGACTATACGCTCGTCATTCCCGAAAATCTCGCGGAGCTGCTCGTTTGTATAGACTCCGTTTTCCGCTCCAGGGCAGGAAAGCCATGTATAGGGCTTGTCCTCGTTGCGCTTGCCGACCGCGCGGAGCAGCCAGGTAACGGGAATCTTGCGGTTTTTATCAATACGGGCATAAAAAACGTCGGTGAGGTCTGTTTCATATTCCAGCCAGGCGCCGTGATACGGAATAATAGTGGTGCCGCAGATACAGGAGGCGGTCTTATCGATTTTCTTATCGTAATAGATTCCAGGCGAACGGACAATCTGGGAGACAATAACACGCTCGGCGCCGTTTATTATAAAGGTGCCGCTTTCGGTCATGAGCGGGAAATCGCCCATGAAAACTTCCTGTTCCTTGATTTCCTCGGTTTCCCTGTTGCGGAGGCGAACACCGACCTTGAGAGGTGCGGCATACGTGGCATCGCGCGCTTTGCATTCCTCCTCGGTATACTTAGGCTTTTCGTTCATGGAATAATCCACGAAGCTCAGCTCAAGATTTCCCGAATAATCCGTAACCGAATCAACATCGGTAAAAACCTCTCTGAGTCCCTCTTCAAGAAACCATTTGTACGATTCCTTCTGGATTTCCAGAAGATTTGGCATCTCCTGAATTTCGCGGCTTCTTGCGAAGCTTTTTCTGAGGGTCTTTCCGTACATTACGTCCTTTGGCATTGACCATCACTCCTTGTTTTCTAGTTCTCTTGTACACCTTGTTCGATACGCCCGGATGCGTTGTTCAATAATAGAAATACGTTATTGCATTTTTCTGAAATGCTGATAAAATAGGTTTAGATGATGATAGTGGGAGCATTGTCCCCTCATTGCATACGCAGTGTGTTATTATATCATCGATTTTAGCATTTTGTCAATGCCTGTATGTAATTTTTGTCTATTTTTTTGAAGAAGCGGTGGGAATGCAGATTCTTGACCGTTATTTTTTTTGCCACAGCTTTTCAGGCAAAATCAGCCTATGTGCTTATAGACAGAGATTTTGCGCCTAAGACTACACCAAATGCTCAGTATACCGCGGCGTAAGCACACTCAGCCGCGCTTTCCCGGAGGCTTTTCGATGGAAATACAAAGCATGCTCATTTTCGGGCTTATCCTCATAGCATCGCTTCTCATTCCCTGGTATGAAGGGCTGCTGAAAAAAAACAGGTATCTGTTAATAACGGTATTGGCTCTGGGACTGTGCTTTGCATTCCGCGGCGCCCTGATGGATTACCGCAGCGGAGATTATAACTCATTTTTGGCAAAATGGGTGGATTATTTCAGGATAAACGGCGGATTCAAAGGTTTTTCGGAGAGTATCGGAAACTATAACGTACCCTATCTCTACTTTCTGGCTCTGTTTTCCTACATTCCGCTGAACGACCTGTACCTGATTAAGCTCTTGTCGATATTCTTTGATGTCGTACTGGCCTTCGGCATGATGAAGCTCGCGGGAGTTTTTACCCGTAGCGTTCCGAAAAGGCTCTCCGCCTATCTCATCACTCTGCTTCTTCCTACAGTAGTAATAAACGGCGCCAAGTGGGGCCAATGCGACAGCATATATGTATCGCTTGCCGTGCTTGCGCTGTGGCTTGCCCTGTCGGACAGGCCGAAGCTTTCAGTCGCCTTTTTTGCACTGTCCTTCGGGTTCAAGCTGCAGGCGGTGTTCATCCTTCCGGTCTGCCTCGTGCTTGTTTTTGCCAAAAAACTTAGGTTTTTTCACCTTTTCATATTCCCTGCAGTTTATATCGCGGAAATCATGCCCGCAGTTTTTTTCGGAAGGCCCTTCTTCGATACGCTTTTGCTCTACTTTAATCAGGCGGACTCGGTCGGCAACGGTCTGAACTATAATTCTCCCTCACTGTTCTCCATGGTGTCCGGAAATGTCAATGTCGCCGCGCTCTCGGCGCTAGGTATTGCCTGCGCTTTCATTTTCGTCTGCGCGATACTGATTTGGGCCTGGTCTAAGCGTCAAAATCTCGGAAATGAAGCTATACTTGGTATTACTCTCCTGTTTACGGCAGGGATACCTTTTCTCCTTCCGCACATGCACGACAGGTACTTCTACATGGTAGACGTACTCGCGCTTTTGCCCGCTGTTTTGTGGGCGAGCTATACTCCGGCAGCCGTTTTTGCTTCCTTTGCGTCTTTGCTCTGCTACTACGCATATTTCAATAGCGCCTATCTCCTCCCTCTTCGTTACGGAGCCTTTGCTTTGATTGCTCTGCTTATCATTTACTTTACTTTTACCGCCGAAAAACTCGGCTCCAGAAGGCACAGTACTTACCTGCAGTGAAATTTCGATTTTGATGTTGACAAAACGCTTATTTCTGCTATAATAACCCTTGCGTCCGCCGTGAGGGCGCGCTAGATGCGAGAGTGCTGGAACAGGTAGACAGGCACGTTTGAGGGGCGTGTGTCAACCGACGTGGGAGTTCAAGTCTCCTCTCTCGCACCAAAGCACGAATGTGCGATAAATAACATAGGGAGTGAAATAATCACTCCCTATGTTATTTTTATAGTGATCATTTTTCACAGTGCAAAGGTGTTCTCCCAGAAATAGGATTCACGCGATCAGTCAGTATTATATACTCGATATCGCAGCAGCTACTATTCTTGGCTCTACAACCAATGCAGTGACGCTTATATGATAGTACCAATGGGAAATCATAAAAATATATGATAACTATTAACACGGTCAATACTTAAGTTTTTAAAATTCAGAAGGATTAGCCGAATCCAAAGAATCAAGCATTATAAGCGGTTAAAAAGTCTCAACAACATTGCACCCGAGCACACGGACAAGCTGTACCCCGGCATCGTCCACTGCTCTCTGTCAACGAATCCGCCTAGTTATTTATCTGTATTTTATTCATATTTCTCCCAAAGTAAATGTCTAGGAAACCGTGTCTATCCATTTTGCAAAAGCTTCCATGTACGATTTTAGGTATGAAATCGTAGCTTCGTCCGTTAGTTCTCCTTTATCGTTCAAAAGAGTCGACACTCTGCCAATATATGCTTCAGGCTGCTGTAGAAGCAGAACATTAAGCACTACCATAGGCTGACGTAGTTGGTGATTTGCCCCGAAAGCGCCTATTGCACCGGGGGAAACGCTGATGATTCCGCCGGGTTTACCGTTCCAGACGTTATGCCCATATGGGCGTGAACCGACATCCAGTGCGTTTTTAAGCACAGCTGGTACCGAACGATTGTATTCCGGGGTCACAAACAAAAAACCGTCTAACTTAGCGACTTCGTCTCGAAACTGAACATAAGATTCGGGCGGATTCCCTTCATCGTCAAAATCCTGATTATAAATCGGCAAATTTCCGATATCAACGAAGCTCATGGAGAGTTCACCCGGTGCGAGCGAAGAGCACGCCTTTGCGATTGAAAGACTGTAAGAAGCTCTTCGAAGACTGCCGACAAAAATTCCGATTTTTTTACTGTCCATAAATTGCATCTCCTTTTTCCTATTATGTCAGTAGGTCGCATATGCCAAAATGACTATCATAGACATAATGGTTTTCTTATCCTTTTAATAGTATTACGATGTGATTACTTTGTAAAGTAGTGTTGTCTTATATATGCAAATATATTTATGCTTGCGCCTTGCTGAAAGCTCAATACGAGAACCGCTTTTCGGCATTTACTTTGACGAAAAAGGTTGACAATTATAATATTAAGGCTAGACTGAAATCAGATCACTAATTCTAAAGGAAGTTTTTTAGTATTATGAAAAAATGTCAATGTACTTTATGCGATAATATCTTTGATAAAGTACAGGGCTGCCCCGATCAGGGGATCTCCCCGAAAACCAGCTGGGAAGACATCCAAGAGAATTTTGTCTGCCCGGATTGCAGCGCTGGCAAGGATATGTTTGAATTTATTAGCAATTAAGGAAACAGCCCTGTCAGAATTAATCGACGGGGCTGTTTAATTTCTAAAACTAATTAGTTCAATACAGTTTACTGTATGATATAGAAAAACGCTAAAGGGAGGGTCTAGAATGTACAACATACTGATAGGCGGAGCGGCTGGTCTGGGAATTGATACTACGGCGGCAATTCTGGAAAAGTTGCTCAAGCGCTCTGGTTACAATGTATTTACAGTCAGGGACTTTATGTCCCGCGTGAGGGGCGGCCACAACTTTTCCCTGATACGATTTGGGACTGAACCGGTATATTCTCATAGCAAATTATTGGATGGCATTGTTGCCCTAGATGAAGAAACGATTGATTTGCATAAAGGGCAGCTTCGGGAAAATGGTTTTATTCTTTGCGACAGTAAGCTTAATGCTGACGATCCGCGCCTGATTAGAGTTGATACGGCAGCAATATCAAAGGAGCTTGGAAATCCGCGTGTATCCGGAAGTATCCTGATTGGCGTCATTCTGAAAATGTTTGGTGAATCATCGGGTGATGTCGAAGCCGTTATGAGGGCTTTTGTAAAACAACAGAATCTTGATGTTAATATTAAAGCGGTAAATGAGGGATATAAGTCGACTGAAAAGCGTTTTCAGCACCTTAACGGGAATTATGGTGATTGGATGCTTATATCCGGCAGCAAAGCTGTCGCACTGGGCGCCATCGCCGCCGGCCTTCGATTTTATTCCGCTTATCCTATGTCTCCGTCAACAGCAATTTTGGAAGCGCTTGCTTCCCACGCTGATGATGTTGGTATAGTCGTTGAGCAGGCAGAAGACGAGATCGCGGCTATAAATATGGCAATAGGAGCATCTTATGCAGGGGCTCGTGCTATGACGGGCACATCCGGCGGCGGGTTTTCGCTAATGGTTGAAGCGCTTGGACTATCCGGTATGGCGGAAATTCCACTTGTAGTAATTGACGTTCAGCGGCCCGGCCCCGTAACCGGGTTGCCTACACGTACTGAGCAGAGTGATTTGAGATTTGTTATTTCAGCATCTCAAGGTGAATTCCCACGTATGGTTATATCGTTGCGTAACCCTGCCGACGCCTTTTATCAGACTATGCGAGCTTTTCATTTAGCGGAAAAATATCAGATTCCTGTGATCCTGCTAAGTGATCAGTATTTAGGAGACGCAACATCAACTGTTGAGCCATTCGACCCAAAAACAATTGATATAGCGGAACCTGAAAGTGAGTATCTTGGAGAAGGCGAATATCTCAGGTATCGCTATACAGAAAGCGGAGTTTCTCCGCGCCTTATTCCCGGGAAAACCGAGCACCTCGTGGCTATAGATAGTGACGAGCATGACGAGAAAGGATGGATCACGGAATCCGCGGAGGTGCGGACACGCATGATGGACAAGCGCATGAGAAAAATTGAAGGACTTGAGCGCGAATTACAGCAGCCAGAATTCATCGGATCGGATAAATATGACACTCTTCTTCTTGGGTGGGGCTCAACCTGGGGTCCGATAAAAGAAGCAGTAAGCATTCTTAATGAAGATCATCCCGGTCATTATGCCGCATTGGTATTTGGCGATATTTATCCCCTGCCAACGGATTTACTTAAAGAAAAGGCGGCAGAGGCAAGACATATTATCAATGTAGAGCAGAATGCGACCGGTCAATTGGGGGGACTTATCCGCGAAAAGATCGGTATTCTATGTGAAAGAAGCGTACTTAAATACGATGGGCGGCAAATCTCTGGCGAAGAGATTGCCGAACACATCAGGAAGGGAGAAATAAAATGAGCGCGGAAACTTTTTGTACTCATGAAACCGCCTGGTGCCCGGGCTGCGGTGATTATGACATATTGGAATGCCTGAAAGCTGCTCTCGAGCAGACCGGCAAACGCCCTTCCGAGGTTCTGTTAGCCGCGGGTATTGGCCAGGCAGCAAAAGCTCCCCAGTATATCAGCGCGAATGCCTTCTGCGGCCTGCACGGACGCGCTCTTCCAGCGGCTGTAGCCGCCAAAATTGCCAACGAAAAGCTGACTGTAATCGTGGACACTGGCGACGGAGATTCTTACGGAGAAGGCGGCAACCACTTTATTCATAATATCCGCCGAAACGTCAGTATAACGCACTTTGTTCACGACAATCAAATTTATGGTCTTACAAAAGGACAGGCTTCCCCCACCTCAGTACTTGGGCTTGTAACAGGGGCTCAGCCCGACGGTAACTTCAACGAACCGCTGAATCCAGTACTTCTAGCGATTGCCTCCGGTGCGGGTTTTGTTGCACGTGCTTTTACCGGCAATAAAGAACACTTAATATCAATAATGAAACAAGCTATAGAATATGATGGTTATGCTTTGGTCGATATTCTTCAGCCTTGTGTGAGCTTTAACAAGACAAATACATTTGCCTGGTACAGCAAACGCGTATATGAACTTGATGAGTCTTACAATTTCAAAGACAAAATCGAAGCGATGAAAAAAGCGATGGAGTTCGGCGACCGTATTCCAATCGGCATAATTTATTCGGAACAAAAGAGCACTTACCATCAGAAAAATCAAGTGCTGAAGCAGAATATTCCTTTACTTGACAGAAAAACCGATCCCGACATGGTGAACCGACTTATACAAGAATATATTTAAGCAAGTATTTGATTTTGCAGGTAAAGGGCAATTGCATCTGATTTTTTACGTCCAAATGCTGAAATTAATCCCGCTAATATTTTGCATTAACTGAAACAGAATCACGGAGATTATGCAGTGTATGATGTAATAATAGGTACAGTAATACTACATTGTGAAATGCGGTTGAGCTTGCTGACATATGCATCCAAAGTACATGATTCGAACTGGATATATCCTTTCCAATGAAAACGGTTCACCGGCAAACCATATCCATATTTTTTCTACAGTTTATGTGAGGAATCAATAGTTTTTGATAGCTGCCGCATAAGCGGAACTAAATAATATTTTTAAGGAGTGTAATATCATGGTAGAATTTTATCGTTGCAGTGTTTGCGGAAACATGGTAGCCCTAATCAAAAAGGGCGGCGGGACTCTTGTTTGCTGCGGAAAAGAAATGGTTAAGCTTGAAGCCAACTCAACTGACGCAGCTCAGGAAAAACACGTACCCGTTGTAACCAAAGAAGGCGGCAAAATCAAGGCGGCTGTCGGTTCAGTTGCTCACCCGATGCTTCCTGAGCATTTCATTGAGTGGATTGCACTTGTCTGCAATGACAAAGTGGAAATTAAATTCCTTAAGCCCGGTGAAGAACCAAAGGCCGAGTTCGATGAAGTCAAATCCGGTACTGTGTATGCTTATTGCAACCTGCACGGCCTCTGGAAAACCGATTTCTAAGCAAGCTATACGTGAAGGGAGCCATGTTTATGCATGGTTCCCTTCGGTACTATTTCTTGTTTTAACGGACAAACTTAACTGAAAGGAGAACTTTAAAATGCTTGATAAAAAACTAGTGGAGCTTCTCAATAACCAAGTCAATATGGAATGGTACTCCGCATATCTCTATCTGGATATCTACAGCTACTATACCGACAAGAATCTCGATGGGTTTGGGAACTGGTTCTTTGTTCAGACTCAGGAGGAGCGCGACCACGCATTGCTGTTAGTGAAATATCTCCTCAACAACAGCGAGCAGGTATCTTTGAAAGACGTAAAAGCCGCAGGAGTTGTTTTCAACGATTTTCGTGAGCCCGCGGAAGCAGCCTTTGAGCATGAGAAGAAAGTAACGGCATCTATTAATGGCATCTACGCTGTTGCATATGAGCTTAAGGACTTCAGAACCATGCAGTTCCTCGACTGGTTTGTAAAGGAGCAGGGTGAAGAAGAGAAAAACACCGAGGATATTGTAAAAAGATACGATCTCTTCGGTAAGGATCCAAGAGGGCTCTATCTTCTCGACGCTGAGCTTGCCACGCGCATTTACGCGCCGGCGACACTCGTTATATGATGTGCGTTTAATCAAGCTGAGCCGTTTTCTCCACAATTTAGAAGTGATGTAGGAACACCCGATACCCGTTTTTGCAATAGAGTTCTGCATATTAAGTTTTTGACGGCAGGAGACGGCATACAGTGGCCATAATCCCATGAACAAGAAGAACTCCGAGGATTTTTGTCCTTTGGAGTTCTTCTTCGTGCCTGTTTTTCAACATGCCGAAATATCATAAACTGTGAACAGTAATACAAGGAGACATATTTCTCTTAGCAGGGACATAGCAGGCCGGCGTAATGATTTTTTTGTAACAAAGTTTCTATATATAAAAAAGGCTGCGGTGCATATAGAAATCCGGAAGGGAGACTATAAGTATTATGAATTACAAAAAGAAATCTCACGCCACTATCGCACTAATGATAGTACTTGCCATGTTACTAGCTGGCTGTTCAGCCGGTATTGAAACTTTTGCAGGCAGCGAAAACAAATCTGATGGCGGTAGCAGTTCAACTTTGCAAAGTAAAC
>JAYFQM010000161.1:0-13880 GCA_034927185.1 Oscillospiraceae bacterium
ACGATGGCACCCTGCATCAGTGTCCAGGGCTTGACAAAAAGCTTCTGATAGGTGTTTTCGCTAAAGAGCTTGAAGCTCTTGCTGTCCAGCCCGGAAGACTGCTCCTGCAGTACCTCCGTATCAATGCCTGTATAAGTATTAGAGAGTTTGCGCTTTTTTTCATAACGGTAGGCTAGCACCACAACGATCCCGCAGATCAGAGCGGTGAGAATGATGGCACCCAGATAGCCCTTAAAGCCGTCCCACTGGAACCAGTCGGGCAGGAACACGCCGCCGCTGGTCGCTTCGCCCACAGGCGAGACGAACCATGACTGCTTGACCCAAGAGGCGGTGTTCTGGATCGGGAACCCGAGAAAAACGCCGATTCCGAAAAAAATCAGGGTAACAAACGCGCGGGAAAAGCCAGAGGACAGATCCGTCAAAACGCCGGATGCGCAGCAGGAGGACAGGGCCATTCCAAAGCCGAACAGCAGTCCTCCGACAAGAAGGCCGAGGTTAATCGGATTGACCCACAGGCCGTAGTTTTCAGGAGCTTCCGCGCCATAGAGCAGACCGGCCGTGAGAATACTGGAGACTAAGAACATGAGCATCATGGCCCGCATCAGCTTTGTCGAGCCCGCGCGGTAAGCGCGGTTGACGCTGCCTGCAAAGCCAGTGTAGGCCCTCGAGAGAGCATAGCCAAGAGCGAGGCCGATAGCAAGCCTGAAGAGAATTCCCTGCGCCAGAAATAACTTTCCGAGCAGGACTGCGGCGATAAGGACAACAGCAGCGATGATGCGCTCCGCCTTTACGGTACCGCCGGGCTTTGCCGGCAGTGTGATGCCGGCAGTTTTAGTTTGTTGCATTTGAAATCTTCCTCCCAAGTTTAAAATAGATTTTCGCCCCATAATATCGCATTACACCGGAGTCAACGAGGATGGCTCCTCGCGTTGACCGGTAATTACGCTCAGAATTTTCGAACGCATCTCCATATATGCCGGGTCATACCTCGCTTTGTCGCCCTCTCCGCTCAGAAGGCGGTATGTCAGGTCCGGACGGAAGGTTTCGACAAGACGCCCGGGTTTGGGTGACATGACAATTGTCCGGGTAGACAGTGCCATAGCCTCCTCGACATCATGCGTAATCATTAAAAATGTGTTTTCAGTCTCTGCCCAAATGCTTCGCACAAGGTCCTGCATGTTTTTCCGTGTCAGTGCGTCCAGCGCGCCGAACGGCTCATCCATCAGCAGGATTTCCGGCCGGTTAACCATGGCACGCGCAAGGGCAACCCGCTGCCGCATTCCGCCCGAAAGCTCGTATGGCTTGTGGCGCTCATAACCCTCCAGCCCCACGAGCCGGATGTAGCGCTCTGTAAGCTCCCGTGTGCGCGTTCTGGGAACGTTCTGCATTTTCAGGGCAAATCCCACGTTATCCCGCACATTGAGCCATGCATATAGAGCGGGCGACTGAAATACTACCCCGCGTCGCTTATCCGGACCCATAATAGGTTCGCCGTCCATTTTGACTGTACCCGCGGTGGGCTTCAAAAATCCCGCTATGAGGTTCAGCAGCGTGCTTTTCCCGCAGCCTGAAGGCCCCAAAATGCAAAGAAATTCGCCCTTTTCCACTTGCAGCGAGATGTCCTGAAGGGTCAGGGAGGCATCTTTTTCTCCATCGTAGGCAAAGCTGAGATGCTCGGCTCCGATTATTGGGGGTGCGGTGCCGGGCCTCTTTATGTCCATGGACTGCTCCGTCATTTTATCGCCGCCTCTAGATAGGAAGGATTAACGGCCTTTTCAAAAACGGCGGAGTCTGTCCGAGACGGCAGGCTTTTCTGTTCATAGAGGAAGTCAGCAATGTCTGTCAGCGACTCTACCAGCCGACCTTTTTGGCTGCTCGACCCCAGGTATGCCCCTCCAAGCTGCTCTCCGGCATCCAGCCAGATACATGCGCCCGCCTGATTCTTCGCTTCTTCCGGCGTAATGTTCAGCCTTCCGGCAATCGCTTCAGCCGCTTCGTCCGGGTATTCTCGGTAAAAGGTCACGGCCTTGTTTGCCGCTGAAAGGTATTTTGAAACCAGCTCCGGGTATTTTCCCGCAAAGTCCCGCCGTACAAGCTCGACGTTGGCGGTAACGATGCCCTTCTGCGCTAGCTCCTCACTGGTCACAAGAGCGCTGCCGTCCTCAAGCAGCTTTGAAAGCGTAGGATCCCATACATACGCCGCATCGATATCACCCCGTTGCCACGCCGCGTAAATATCCGGCATCTGCATGTCAAGCAACGTCACTTCCGTTTCTGCTATGCCATTGAGGGCAAGAGCCCGCAGCAGGCTGTAGTGCGCGGTGGAGGTAAATGCAGTTGCAACCTTTTTCCCCTTTAAATCCTGTATTGTCTTGATTCCCGATCCGTTTTTGGCAACCAGCTGCTCGGAACGACCGATCACGTCGTGAATCCATATGAGCTCCGCGTCCATTCCGCTTGCTATACCGAGCACCGCCGACGAAGAGCCGAGAAAGGCAAAGTCGATGTCTCCGGAGATCATGGCATTTCGTATGTCACCGGCCTGAAAGTCAAGAATATTGACCTCGACTCCCAGCGCCTCTTCGTAGAAGCCCTTTTCAATAGCCAGACTTTCCGCGTCGGGTATCTGCTGCGTACCTATGTTGACAACTTCGGGCAGGGCGGAGCCTTCTTCAGCCTGTTTGCCAGCACAGCCGCCAAGAGCGAACGCCATTGCTCCTGCGAGCGTGAGCGAGACTGCTTTATGTATTGCTTTTGCAAGTTTCATTCCAATTCACCTTTCCATGTCCTTATAGCCTGCCTTTCCACGGAACCAGCCTCCGTTCGGCGGCTTTCAGGGCACGGTCCAGCAAAATTCCCGTAATGCCCATGACAATGATTCCGAAAAAGGTAATATCGCTCCTCAGATACCGGCTCGCGTCAAGAACCATCCAGCCTATTCCTGAAACCGCGGCCACCATTTCAGCCGAAACTAGCGTAGTATATCCGACGCCCAGCGAGGTGCGCAGTCCCGTAAAAATGTCCGGCAGGCAGGCAGGAAAAATTACGTATATGAAGGTTTTCCACCGGCCTGCGCCCATGGCATAGGCACTGTTGATATAGTCCCGCCCGATTCCGGCCGCGGCGGAAACGCAGGCTAGATAGACCGGTGCAAAGCACGCCAGAAAAAGCAGAACAATTTTGGATCCGTCCCCGATACCGAGCCAGAGCACTAAAACGGTATAATAGGCAAGCGGCGGCAAAGGACGGTAAAATTCGATTATCGGCTCAAGAAGCGCGTGGAGCCTCCTGCTGCGTCCGCTGGCCAGCCCCAATGGGACGGCCACAAGCGCCGAGATAAGGAATGCGGACAGCAAACGCCCCAGGCTGACGCCAATATGGTGAAGCAAGGAATGGTTTTTATAGCCGCTTCGTATAATTTCCGCACCCGCGTCCAGTACGGCTCCGGGAGAGGGGACAACAAGCGGATCAACAAGTTTTAGCTGTGTTATCAGATACCAAAGCGCCAGAAAAAAAAGGACGGTTATTGCCGCCAGCCGGCGCTCCGGCTTGCCTTTTTTACCGATGATTTTCCCCTTCCCCTCCGTTCCGGATGTGTGTTGACGCCGGTTGTATATTTTGTTAAACTTATCTCAATCTGTGTTAATGTTATCACAAATATAGGCGCTTGAATAATAAGTATCCCTTATGTATTATAAGAGTTTGCTATAGTGCGTTCTTATACAAGCGAAAGCGGCGGCTTTAAGCTTAGCCCCTTTTCTTTTCAAGGTTTTAATGATAGAATGATTAAAACAGGCTTTTATTGAAGGAGGTAGACGTCATATGGATTTCCAGGGCTTTGAATCTTTTTATACGACGGTTAAGTATCAGAGCATCTCAAAGGCGGCCGCTGTCCTTCACCTCACCCAACCAGGCCTTAGCCAGCAGCTCAAAAATCTGGAGAACGAGATGGGGGCAAAGCTTTTGGTCCGAAGCAATAAGGGCGTCGAGCTGACCGAGGAAGGCAAAATCGTCTACAATTACGCCTGTACAATCCTGTCTATCAAGGACAACATCAAAAAAGACCTGCAAAGCCTGCAAAACAGCGCCGTTACGCTGAAAATCGGTTCCTGCAAGGCTGTTGGAGAGTATGCCCTGCCCTGCAGCATTTTTATATTCAAAAAAACTCATGACGAGGTTGATATTGAGGTTAAGCTGACCAGCTCGTCCGAGGTGGTGCAGAACCTTCTGGACCACACCATCAACGTAGGTATTATCCAGGACAGCCCTGACTCGGAAAAGATTGAGGCGCTGAAAATCGCTTCGGACGAGCTGATCCTTGTGGGGCATCCGTCAGGTGGAAAAAAGGCGGTTTCGCTGGCAGAACTGCGCGAAATGCCCTTTATTGCCATGGTAAAATCATCCGGAAGCAGACGCCTGCTGGAAAAAGCGCTTCAGGAAAAAGGACTCGGTGTGGACAAGCTTAGGTTGATCTATAGCCTTGATTCTTATACGGCAATCCGCTCCTCCGTTCTTGCCGGAGACGGCTTCTCCTTCTTGCCTCAGATGATCGTCCGCCGCGAGCTCAAGGAAGGTACTCTTGAACAGATTTCGGTTGAACAACTGAGAATACCCTTCAGCTACTATGTTGCCATCCGTAAGGGCTATGAAATGACTGAATACGAACGCTACTTTGTGGATTTCATTCGCTCAAGCCGCCGCGGTTTTTGCTGACAATCCGGCACCTGCCTCGGCTTTGCCGCAATAGGGCGCACTATAAAAGACAGGCCCGCGCGTTTGCGCGGGCCTGTCTCAGCCTGTAAGAGGCCACGCAATAGGCGTGGTTTTTTTGTATAATAGGAGCGGGAAGGAGCGACGATGCATGGAAGCGCAAAAAGGAAAGGTCCCGGTGATGCTGCGATTGCAGACATTGAGACTCTGCGCCGCATTTGCGGTAGATTCTGTTAGCCCTGTTTGCCGGTTAAGTATATGAGCTGCACAATATAGCACATCCAAATTATTTCTTAGTTTTTGTTTTATTCTTCTTCAGGCGGCGGCTCAACTTTTTTCCCCGCGAATCTAATTACGAATACGCTTGCAGCCAAGCCGATAGCCAGGGACACGGCAGGAGATACCCCGATTCCAGCGGGGAGATATCCGAGCAGGGAAGAAATAGCGACGATGGTAATGGCGTATGGAAGATGAGATTTCACATGGCTGAGATTGTCACAGCCGGCGCCAAGTGACGATAATATAGTAGTGTCCGTGACAGGACTGCAGGTATCGCCAAAAATTCCGCCGGATAAAACCGCAGCAATACATGCAAAAACGAACTGCTGCCGATATCCGATTCCTGCGGAGGCCGACAACGAGTATGCCATAGGTATTGCAATAGGCATTACTATAATCATGCATCCGAAGCTGCCAGCAGCGAAAGAGATAAAACAGCAGACTACGAAGATAAGCATAGGGAGAAGCCAGTAGGGCAAATTCATTGTTACAAGCTCAACCAGGTAATAAGCGATACCCATCTGTTCCACAACATCCGACAGTCCCCACGCAAGGACAAGGACAACGGCTGTCAGCATAATACCCGACAGTCCCCGTATCCACGATTTTATGCCGCGCGCCATGTTCAGTTTTCCCGTAACACAGCCCATGAAAATACTGGCTACACCGGCAAGTATCGAGGCCTGCAGAAGCACATCCACCGTATCCGCATACGAAAAGGCTACGGCGATCATATCGAAGGAAAAGCTGCCGCCCGAACTGACTATCCCTGCTTTTGCCGCGTTTGCCATACCGTTTGTGTAGAAACCTGCCAAAGCATAGATAACAAGGACCGAAACGGGTATGACAGCAGACCATATGCTCCCTCCTTCAGTGGCAGCTCCGTCCTTTTCCCCTGAAATCTGAGCTTCTCCGTCTATGAACGGGGAAGATTTGGACCTCGCCCTGCGCTCGGCTTTTAGCATTGGTCCGTAATCCCTGCCCAAAAAAGCGGAAATAGTAACAAAAACGACTGATAAGAAGCAGAAAAAGCAGTACGGAAGACTGCCGACAAAGCTTGTATATGCGGACTCCTGCACCCCCGCGACTGAAAAGCCGCTTTCAATGGAAGACAGCTCTGTTGCCAGCCAGCTTGAAATTATCGCGATGCCGGATACAGGGGCGGCCGCGGAGCCGACGATGAAGGCAAGCTTTTCGCGGGACACACCCAGCTTATCCGTCAGAGGGCGCATTACGGGACCAA
This sequence comes from Oscillospiraceae bacterium, assembly GCA_034927185.1. GTDB lineage: Bacteria > Bacillota > Clostridia > Oscillospirales > Oscillospiraceae > UBA2658. Next base: position 6,233 of record JAYFQM010000161.1, read on the forward strand.
TAATTAGGGCATTCGCATAATCGTCAAAGAATATCAGCACGCCCAGTATGTTAGCCATTAATATTGCGCGCTTCGGTGAGCTGATGTTGCGTGTCATCTTTTGTCCGAAAGCCATGAAGCCTCCGGAAGCGTATATGACCTCTATCATGCCTCCAATGCACAAACAGAGAAGTATTATCATTGAATGGGAAATATCTGTTGCACTGGCGATAATGGTACGGTATGTGGAAATGAAGACATCTGTGATCCGGCCCACAAAACGGCCATTTCCAGTCACACCTTCAAGAATAGTCAGGCCGGATATTATTGCCGTGAAGGATGAGAACACAACATCCTTCGTAATAAAGGCAAGCAATACGGTCAAAGCCACGGGGACGACCGACAGTATTCCAATCGCACGGCCCGTAGCGGATGCAATAGCTTTCTGGGCATCCTGCTCGGAAAGTAAAGATAAATCCGTTTTGGAAAGCAATCCGCTTATTTTCTCCGAATACCCGTCAAGCAGATTAAGACTTAGTGACATTACTGTTAGAATTATAAGAACCCCGATGATATAGGCTGGCTTTATATGAAGCTTCATGGGAAAAACCTCTCCCCTATTCTTTATATTTCAGGACAAGTTTTTCCTGTCTTGGCGGGAGAATACCCTTCCGCCAAACGAATACGGCTTTTTTAACTGCTGCTTAGTAATGCAATGGATGCTACGCGACTTTCCATGTTTCGGTGGCAACAGTCTTGCATTCCGAGAGCATCGCCTAAACCTGAAGACGCAAGCCCGCTAAAGCACAAAATGAAAACTATATTTAAAAATACTGGGCGCGGCGTTGGCGTTCCGCGCCCAATAGAGGAGGAATATCCGGAAAACAGGAAAAACTATTTTTTGTATACTATTTTTCCGTCAACAACAGTGAGCTCACACTTGACTTCAAGGAACTGCTCAACGGGGCATTCAAAAATATTTCTGTCCAGAACAGCAATGTCCGCGTATTTTCCAACTTCAAGCGTTCCTGTTTTCCCGTCCATCGTGCAGGCCTGCGCTCCGCCGAAAGTGTGCGCGGTTATTGCTTCAGCAAGAGTAATTTTCTGCTGCGGTACCCAGCCGCCCTTTGGCTCCCCGCTCTCGTTCTGCCTTGTGACAGCTTCATAGATTGTTAGCATCGGGTTTGACGGAACTATCGGGGCATCCGTACCGAACGCAAGCTTTACGCCGCTGTCGATAAAGCTTCTGAAAGGCCACATGAGCTTAATTCGCTCTATTCCGAGATCCGCTTCGATTCCAGCCGGATCGATCAGTGCATGGCCCGGCTGTGCCGAAACAAGAATATCCAGATCATGAAGGCGCTTGATATCTCCCTTCTGAATGTTCTCTACATGCTCAAGGGTGTGCTGGAGCTGAGGCTTTCTTCCAAATCTTTCATATGCCTTTTCAAAGCTGTTAAGCGCGCAGTGGACGGCACCGTCGCCTATCGTGTGAATCCTCATGCTGTAGCCCTTGTCCTGCGCTGTAAAAATAAGCTGCTCCATATCCTCGGGGGATATTGTGGTCCTTCCGCGGTCCCCTTCAAAATATGCATCGGTATATGGTTCTGACAGATAAGCGGTATGCGTGCCGGAGACTCCGTCGAAAAACTGCTTTGTACCGGCAAATCTGAGCATATCGTGCTCGTTAAGGCCGTTCAGCTCCTTGACGCGCTTCAGCGTTTTTGTTATGGCGGGGAACAGCTCGACACGCGTCTTTAGTTTGTTTGCCTCCAGCATCTTGAGATAAACGTCCTCGCGCAAACCGTCCTTTCCCTCATCAAGCGGCATTATAGAAATATCACAGATCGTTGTATGTCCGAACGACGCGAAATAATTGAAAACCTGATCATAAGCCGCGACAATTTCATTTTGGTCAAGGAAATAAAGCGCTTTCATAAAGACGCAAAGTCCGGCGGTTTCCTGAAAAACACCCGTAAGCTTACCGTTTTCATCCCTTACAAATTCGCCTCCAGCAGGTACGGGAGTATCTTCGCTGATTCCCAGAATCTCCATGGCCTTGCTGTTGATCCATGCCGTATGGCAGTCCCCGCTGATCATCATAACCGGCCTGTCAGGATATTTAGCGTCAATAGAGGCTTTGGTCGGCAGCTTTTTGTTCGTAAACAGAGGCATATACCAGCCAAAGGTGATAAGCCAGTCGTCGGGCTTCCTAGTAGCAACGTAATCGTCCATCAGCTCAACCGTTTTTTCTTCCGATTCGACACAAATGAATGTCATGATTCCTGAATTTAAAAGAACGGTAAGGAACACATGGGCATGGGCGTCCACAAAACCCGGGGTTACGGTTTTATTGCCATAATCGAGGATTATTGTATCCGGACCGATAAACGCTTCAAGGTCGTTCAAGCCTCCGACATAAACGATTTTGTTTTCTTTTACCGCTACAGCTCCGCTTACTGTATTCGCGGTGGCCGACGTATAAATACTTGTACTTTTAATAACCAAATCCGCCTTGTTCATTTTATCGCCTGCTTTCATTTTTTCTCTATGCTCTCTGTACCTTAAGAGCCTCTTTGCCGAGGCGCTTTCTCTCCGCTAGGATAAAGATTAGGCAGAAAACGCCCGTGATGATATCCGACACCGGATGAGCATACCATACGCCCGAAACACCGTAGCCCACCTTAGGGAGAATGACCACAAGCGGCAGGGCAAACAATGTATATCTGCATATTCCGAACAGAATAGCCATACCGACCTTTTCGACAGACTGATAGAAAACCGAGAGCATGCCGGAAGCGCTGCCAAATGCACCGAGAACAATTACGATTTTTGTCGCGGCGGCTGTGACCCTTGTCAGCTCTTCGTCTCCTGCGGCAAACAGAGATATTATTGGAGTTGCTGCAAAATATGCAGCGGTGCAGAGAACGGCCATAACAGCAAAGTTTATGATATTGCTTACGGTAAGCGTATCTTTTAGCCGGGTAAAATTCCTGGCGCCAAAGTTATAGCTTACTATGGGAGCAAGCCCGCCCTGTAGCGCCTGGCAGAACATGTTAACGAAATAAAGCACATAGCCGTTGATAAGTCCGTAGGCGGCGATATCCATTTCCGTGCCGGTGCTGCTGAGCATATTGTTTATAACTATCGAATAGATGAACAGCGACGCCGAAATTAGAAATGACGGGAAGCCTATTTTCAGGCATTTTCCGATATCCCCGAAATCCATCTTGAGGTCTGACATATGAATTTTAAGCACTGTCTTTTTGCTGAACAGAAAGTAGAAAATAAGCAGTGAGAACAGACCTATCGACATGCCGTAATAAACCGCCGCTCCGCCGAGGCCGATCTTGTAAACAATCACACTTAGATAAAGTTCGAGAAGCGATACTGCGGCCGCCCCGGTCCAAACCCATGTCACAAGGCCCGGTTTTTCATCCACGCGGCCTACGTAGGAAAGCATCTGGCCCGTAATGCACAGGGGATAGAAGATCATAAAGATTCTAATCATGAATGCAAGGTCGTCCTGCATATCCGCCGGAGCCCCGAGGAACCTCGCTATGGGATGTGAAAAAATGATGACGAGCAGCGCAAACGTCACAATAGTTATGACCGTAAACCAAAACCCCTGAGCAAAGGTCTTACGCGCGCCTTCGATATCCCCATCACCCAGCTTTATGCCGACCATTGTGCTGATGCCCAAGCCGAATAATCCGCCCAGAGCAAGGTTCAGCGTTTCAAGAGGCATAAAGAGCGCGATAATCGCGAAACCGTTTGCTCCAAGGCCCGTGCCGATAATGATGCCCTCGAAGACAACCATGATTGCCTGCGCCAGCATACCGAGGAGCGTAACCATACTGTATTTGATAAAGAGCTTTACAATTGGCTTGCTTCCAAGTTCCCGGTCTTTATCAAGTACGCTGTTTCCTTTGCTTTCTTCCATTTTTCTCCCTCTCCTATTCTATTTTGTGAATTGCCGTTTCCGGATGAAGCTTAACAGATCCGAGTGTGTATGAGCCAGATCAAAAGCGGGTGGATAAAAATCTCACCGGGATATTCTCGGAAACCAGCTGCCCCGAGTATAGTCAAAATCACCTGTACAGGCAATAAACTTTAGGACGATTTTGTGCCTTCCAATGAAAATAAACCATAGTTCAGGATAAATTAAAGGGACCCGAAGCCTGCAAAAGCAGGCTTCGGGTCCCTTTATGAAATTTTGCCGGAAATATCGTCTGATTTAAACAGTACGATCCTCTATTCAGCGGGCTTTATTAAATTCCCGCAGCCGCGCGAGCAGCTGAATCCTGTTGCTTACATCCAGCTTCTGATATATATTATGAGTGTGGCTTTTTACGGTGCCCTGCGCGATACACGCTTCCTTGGATATCTGCTCATTTGTATATCCCCTGATAATGAAGCCGAATATATCGCGTTCACGCTGAGTCAGCGAATAAGCTTCGCTGAATTTCTCCAAATAATCCGGGCTGTCAAACTCCTCGGTTGTATCAGCGTGCTCCGGTAAATAGCTCCTGCTTGAAAGAGCGCGGATAATATACGCAATGGCGGTTGAGACAAACAGAATCCCGATCAGCTCGATGGAAATGATGCGGTCTTCGAACAAATCATAACCGCGATAGTGCAGCACCGTTTCGACGGCGTTCATAAGTTCAAGCAAAAATCCCGAAGTTACAAACCAGAAAGTCATTCGAGGAGACGCTTGACTGACGGGAAAAGGCCCATGCTTTTTTATTCTGTACATGCCCGACAAAAATACACTGACCGCGGAGCCGTTCAGTATTACGATGGTCAGAATCTTTCCGACGGGATATGAGGAAAATATGGTTACCGTAAGCTCTCCAATTAGCAGCACAGCCCATAAAGCACCTTCCTTTTTGGAAATCGTACGTTCGTTATATGCTATAAACACGAGACGGTAGCTCAGGCAAATTGCAAGATATATGGAATTCGAAAAGAAGTGAATAACCGTTTTGTTGCTCGTGGAAAAAATAGGAAGAAACTCATTCATGTAAAGCACAAGGTTATCCAGTATGAAGAGAAAGAAAACAAAAGAAAGATAGAACAAACGTTTATCACCATATTGCTTGTATAAAATGAAAAAAATCACACAGCAAAATCCAAAGGCAAGTGTGATTGTTAAATTATAAAAAAACATCAATATTTCCATAGAAAACCTCACTATGGCCAAATTGAGGTAGTGGACGCGGTCTGCTCTTTCTGAACTTGTTTTAATATATCATATAAGAGCATTTTTCGCAACGAAATTCAGATTATTATACAGGATTTTCATCATATACCGCAACGGCGATTAGCTCCCGTAGCATAACGGCCGAGAAGCGCGGCTTTTTCGCAGAGGAGCCCGCAGGAAAATCTTTACATGTACTATATAGAAAGCGGTTTACTTCCCTGACAATATAGGCTATGCTGATGATGCTGCGGTTTTCCAGCGCTTTAGCCAAGCCCGTATTGCCTGAGTTACCGCACGTTTTTGGAGGTGAGCAAACTGAACAATGGAGATTTCGACGAGCTCATACGGCAACGCCAGAAAAATGCTGCTCGCGCAAAAAATCAGCTCCCATTTGCCGCGGTTCTGCTTGCGGTAATTGCGGTCGCCGCCCTGTATCTGGCGAAAAGTGACCGTCTGTATCCCGTCTTCCTTATAATAGGAATGCTGTTTGGAATGGTGTTGCGGTACTCGAGAATTTGCTTTGCCGCGGCTTTCCGTGACCCGTTTCTGATAAAAAACACAAAAATGCTGCAGGCACTTCTGCTGGCTCTGATCGTCAGCTCTATCGGCTTTGCCGTCATTCAATACCGGTATCTGGGTGCAAACCCCGGCGCATCTCTCACTGATATTCCGGGTATGCTGGAGCCGGTCGGACTTCACACAGCGCTTGGGGCCTTTATTTTCGGAATCGGCATGGTGTTTGCCGGAGAATGCGCTTCTACAGTGCTGGTGCGTATCGGGGAGGGGCATATTCTCCCGGTTGTCACTCTTCTGGGCCTTTTCGTCGGAACGGCTCTCGGTGCACACGATTATGCGTTCTGGTATGACCGGCTTATCAAAAACACGGTTATTATATATTTTCCAAAGTATCTTAACATCGGTGCGGCGCTGATTATACAGGTTGCCGTGCTGGTGCTGCTGAACCGGCTCGCGGCCTGGTATCAGAAAAAACACTCAGTGAGGCATTAGAACCAGGAGGCGCGCTATGGCTATTAAAGAATTGGACTGCCTGTATGAAACCTGTCCAATACCGCTTATCAAATCGATAAAGGCACTGAAAAAACTTCGTTCAGGCGATATATTAGTTGTTCACGCAGATGAGAGCTGCGTTGGCGTCATGATGGAGGAATGGGCCCGGCAAAACGGATATCCCATAAGGGTAGTGGAAACAGACACCGGCGAATGGGAGATTTATTTGCAGAAGCCCTGACAGTGAAAGGAGGTAAGACATAAAAATGATACAAAGATGGCTGAAAAAGCCCTGGCCTTACTGGGTCGGCGGCATACTTACCGGCCTGCTTAACGTACTGCTTTTGGCCTTGACCGGGCTTGCATGGATGGCAACAGGAGGGTATCTGCTCTGGAGTACCGGCACTCTTGACCTTATGGGTTTCAAACCATTTGAATGGGAGTATTTCAGTATATACCGAGACCGCTATGCCGAAATCATTTCCGGCCATAGCATTTGGGTAAATCCCTATACACTTCTGAATATCGGCGTCATTTTAGGCTCTGCGGTGGCTACGCTTCTCGCGTCCCAATTCAAGCTCGGAAAAATCCGCGGTTTGAAACAGGTATTTTTCGCTTTTGCGGGGGGACTTTTGATGGGCTACGGCAGCCGTTTGGCAGGCGGCTGCAATATCGGCGCTTTTTTAAGCGGAATACCTTCTTTCTCCCTGCACGCATGGGTATTCTGGCTGTTTGTTACGGCGGGTGCCTGGGTCGGAGCAAAAATTATCCTAAGGTATCTGGCCTGACAAAGCAGTATAGATGAAGGACCGGCCCTATCGTGCGAATATATGTGACCAAAAGGTGTAATATCGTGTCTTATATACATAGAGCTACATCTTACACTATCCATATCCCCCTTGTTCCCGGTGAGGAGCTTAAGATGTTCTGTTATTCTTTGCAAAACTTGCCATGACCGTCTCAGACGGCCCGCCTGGGAGGTAAACCCATATGAAATATCAATGCGCGCTGCTCGCGGTCAGAGACGTCGAGGTTTCCAAACGGTTTTACCAGGAGCTGTTTGATCAGACCGTTGTACTTGACCTCGGGAAAAATGTTAATTTCTCCGGCGGCTTTGCCATCCAGCAGGACTTCGGCTGGCTGACGGGCATTCCGGAGGGTGAGATCATCTGGAAATCCAACAACATGGAGCTCTACTTTGAAGTGAATGATTTTGACGCCTTCCAGCAAAAGCTGGAGGCACGGAGCGATATCATCTATCTCAACCACCCCATGACGCACGAGTGGAAGCAACGCGTCGTGCGCATCTACGACCCGGATTTCCACATCATCGAGATTGGCGAGTCTATGGCGGTCATCGCGCGCCGCTATCTGTCTCAGGGATGTTCCCCCGAGGAAACTGCACGAATCATCCAGCACCCAATTGAGTTTGTCAAGGCGGTGCAGGAGAGCGCC
>JAYFQM010000034.1:0-26540 GCA_034927185.1 Oscillospiraceae bacterium
ACGGAGATGACAAGGATACATACGTGAGCTTCGACAGGCTTGTTATCGATGAGCAGGGAAACCTTTGGGTTGCGGAGAGCATAACGAAGTCAGTATTTGATTTACCCGAAGGCTTTGACGAGACGAATGATGAAAAGTGGCAGTACTACGTCAAAGACGAAAGACAGAGCTTCATCCGCAAGCTTTCGAATACGGGTGCAGAGCTTGCCAGTATCGATCTGAGCCAGTTCGTTGACGAGTCCGAGGACGATCAAAATATGCGGGGCTATTTCTACATAAACAGCATGGCAGCCGATGAAGCCGGCAACTTGTATATTTCGGACGGCAACAGCACCGTTTATGTTATCGGCCCCGATGCGAGCTTCTTGTTCAAGGTTTCCGTCGACGGATGGATATCCAGTCTTATTCACATTAAAGATGGAACGGTGGGCATCTCGACAAACGAGCAGGACGCAGGCACGGACGGAGCCTACAAATCAATCCTTAAAATGATCGATGTCACCGCCAAGGACTGGGGTAAAGAATATACCTTACCCAACAGCGTTTATAACACCAGCGACGGCGGCGACAAGTATGATTTCTGCTATCTGGACGGTTCCTCGCTTTTTGGCTACGACCTCGAATCCTCCACTCAGGAAAAAATACTTACCTGGCTCAACTGCGACATCGACAGCGACTACATACGCTTCAGCACGGTTCAGCCGGACGGAAATGTCTTTGCGATTTCTCAGGACTATAGTGACAGCGGCGAAAATGCTTTTGAAGTGATTACTCTGACCAGAACGCCGAGAAGTGAAGTTAAGGAGAAGACCACGCTCACTCTCGCAACGATGTGGCTGGACTATAACCTTAAAAAGCAGCTTTTGAAATTTAATAAGGCCAGTACAGACTACAGGATTGAAATAACCGATTATTCCGAATACAATACGGATACGGACTATTATGCCGGTATAACAAAGCTGAATACGGAGATTATCTCGGGTAAGATCCCCGATATAATCGATATATCGAATCTCCCTTATAAGCAGTATGCAGCCAAGGGCCTGCTTGAGGATATTTATCCGTATTTGGAAAATGATTCGGAACTCAGTCGTGACGACCTGATGCCGGGCATAACGAAAGCCATTGAGATTGAAGGCAAGCTTTATACGCTCATTTCCGGATTTAACGTCTTGTCGATTGTCGGTGCGCCTTCCGTTGTGGGTACTGATATGGGCTGGACAATGGATGAAATGCAGGATATAATTAAAGCGCATCCGGAAGCCGACTACCCATTTGGGCAATATATGACAAGAGACAGTATCCTTCAGATGCTCTGCATGCTCAATATGGAAAAATACATGAATTGGCAGACGGGCGAATGCAGCTTTAACTCAGATGACTTCAAAAAGATGCTCACCTTTGCAAATAGCTTCCCTGAAAAATATGACGATAACGACGGACAAAACTGGGTGGACCCATCAACCCTGGTTCAGGACGGCCGACAGCTTTTTGATATATTCAGCTCCGGTGATTTTCAGACTTACCAATACTACAAGGCTATGTACGGTGGTTCCGTCACATTCAAGGGCTTCCCATCCGATAACGAGAGCGGCAGCGTGGCAATGATAAGCGGAGGGCTTGCAATGACCACTTCCTGCAAGAGCAAGGATGCGGGATGGCAGTTCATGCGCACCCTGCTTACAGAGGATTATCAGGAAAACCTCAGCTGGGGGTATCCGATAAGCCAAAAGGCCTTTGACAAAAAGCTTGCGGAAGCTATGAAGCAGGAATACACAACCGACGAAAACGGAAACAAAATTCCTGTATCCAACGGCGGAATGAGTATGGGCGACGGACTAGTGGTCAATTTCTACGCAATTACTCAGGAGGAAGCGGATCAGATAAAGGAACTCATCAATTCCGTTGATCATACGGCGGTGTACGATCAGAGCCTTACAGATATAATCACCGAAGAATCCGCTTATTTCTTCTCTGGAGAAAAGACCGTGGATCAGGTAGCGGAAATAATTCAGAGCAGAATGACAATATACATAAACGAGCAAAGATAATTTTCACGGCGAAACGGGCGGGGGTTTCCCCGCCCGGCGGAATAAGAGGAAGATACGATGAAAAAGAAGTGGCATCAGCTTGATGAACGCAAAAAGGATCGCCTGCGCGATCTTGCGTTCCTTTCACCCAGCATACTGGGTGTAGGCATTTTTTTCATCGTGCCTTTTTTTGTCGTTGTCTACTACTCGCTGATAAATAACCCGATTCAGCACAGGTTTGTATTATTTGATAACTTTACGGCGCTGTTTCGGAACTCGACTTTCATGACGGCAGCAAAGAATACCGCGGTCTTCTCGCTTGTTTCCGTGCCTCTTGCCGTTGTACTGTCGTTTTTGTTGGCTCAGATGCTGGAGAGCCGCATTCCGCTTAAAAGCCAGTTCCGCACCTTTTTTTTAAGTCCGATGATGGTGCCGGTAGCATCGGTTGTGCTCATATGGCAGGTCATTTTTTCAAACAACGGTTCGCTTAACGATTTTCTTTCGCTGTTTGGGGTTGAAAGAATAGACTGGCTGAAGTCACAGTATGCTCAGGTTGTCGTAGTAGCGCTTTTTCTGTGGAAAAATCTCGGATACAACATGATACTGTTTATGGCTGCGCTCAACAATATTCCGAAGGAACTCATTGAGGTAGCCGATATGGATGGGGCGACCCCTTGGTTTAAATTCAGAAATATAATTGTGCGCTACCTGTCACCAACGATCCTTTTCGTTACGATACTTTCGCTGATAAGCTCGTTCAAGGTATTCCGGGAGGTATACCTCCTTACAGGCAAATATCCTGTCGAAAGTTTATATATGCTGCAGCATTTTATGAACAACACTTTCGTGTCTCTGGATTATCAGAAGCTGTCGGCGGCCGCAGTACTAATGGCGCTTGTCATGGTCGTCATCATTGCTCTGCTTTTCGTGTTCGAGGACAAGCTCGGAAAGGATGTGGAGGGATGAAAAAGAAACACTATCTGAGCAGAGGGGTCCTGACTCTCATTGCAGCGTTTTTTGCGGTTGCGTTTCTGCTTCCGACAGTACTGACGTTCTCGAATTCCTTTATGTCCCAGTCGGAGATATCGGCGAATTACGGAGCCGTTTTTCAGAACGCGTCAAACTCGGCAAAGACATACATATCCGAAAAGGTAAATTTAAAATTTATTCCGGACAAAGTAACCTTCAGCCAATACGCTACGGCTCTTATCAAAAACCCTGACTATTTGGTCAAGTTCTGGAACTCGATACTTCTTGTTGTTCCAATAGTCATTCTGCAGGTCGCGATAGCGGCCCTTGCCGCCTATAGCTTCACCCGTTACCGTGGAAAAGCGAAGAACTTCCTGTTCTTTTTTTACGTCATATTGATGCTTATGCCTTATCAGGTAACGCTAGTTCCAAACTATCTTGTATCAGACTGGATCGGCATCCTCAACACACGTTGGTCAATAATTCTGCCCGGGGCCTTTGCACCGTTCAGCGTTTTCCTTCTCACCAAATTTATGCGGCGTATACCGAACTCGCTGATAGAGGCCGCGAAGCTTGACGGCGCGGGAGAATGGCTTATATTTACAAGGATATGCCTGCCTCAGTGCAGAAGCGCGCTGTATTCGATAGCGATTTTGGTTTTCATAGATTACTGGAACATGGTTGAGCAGGCGATAGTCCTTCTCCCCGATACTGATAAGCAGCCTCTTTCCGTTTTCCTCTCGACCATAAACGAAAATGAGGTTGGGCTTGCCTTCGCCGTCGCAACGATCTATATGATCCCATCGCTGCTGCTTTTCCTGCACGGGGAGGAAGCGCTGGTCGAGGGTATTACACACTCTGGTTCCGTCAAGGGCTGAGTAAGGAACTGCTTGGCGAGAGAAATATTATGTTAACCATTTGAAAGGACGTCGGATTATGACAGAACAGAAAGGTAAGAAGCGCGGGTGGGTCAAGAATGCTGCCATAATTTTTTTATCGGTCATGTTGGTATTGACTTTCTTGTCAAATACGCTGATGAATTACTCGCTTCCCGAAGTGGCTGCCCAGACTGTCCAATCAGGTACGATCAGCGCGAAAATACGCGGAACTGGAACAGTGACTGCAAACGAGAGCTTTGAGGTCAAAAGCGAGCAGACCCGCGAGGTGCTTTCCGTTCCAGTCAAGGTAGGCGACGATGTCAAGGTGGGGGATGTCCTGCTTCACTATTCAGAGGGCGACAGCGCACAGGTCAAGGAAGCAGAGGCCGCGTTGGACGCACTGGTGTTGGACTATCAAAAGGCGCTGATTAACGCTGACGACAGCGGAAGCTTTGCGACTGAAAAGCGCGCGATCGAGCTGGCGCAGAAGGCGCTGGCCAAGGCCAAGGCCGAAAAATCGGCAAACGCCGTCACTGCCCAGCAGCTTGCGGACGCAAAGGCGGCTGTAAAAAAGGCCGAGACCGAGTTGGATGCGCAGAATGATAAGGTGACGGATCTGACAGAGCAGCTTAGCAAGCTCACGGAGGGCACTGACAATTCCGCCGAAATCGACGCTAAAAATGCGGAGATCTCGACGGCAAAATCTACACTCGAGGCTATAAAGCTCCAATATGCAACAGAAAATGAGAACATTACGAGCTGGGCACAAAGCTGGATGGCGGCAAGCGGTGGGACTGGCACTCTGGATGGCTACAGGGCGGCTCTGGTACGGGAGCTTAGCTCCCGTCTGAATTATTCCTCTCACACTGTCACTGTGCCCTCACCTGACAATCTTCCTGATCCGCCGGCCGGAGTCTCTAAAACAGATTATACTACTATAAACAAGATGGTTGACGCCTATAACACAATCTATACGCAGCAGCAGGCGATCACGCTTTTGGAAGCCGAGCTCAACTCCCTCTATGTCAGTCACGGCGGTGGGAGTTGGGACTATGCGGCGGTTAAGCAGCAGCTTGCGGACGCTAAGGCCAAACAGAAAACCCTGACTACCGCCAAGGAGGATACTGATGACAGACTGGCGGAGCTGGAGAAAATGAAAACCGACTATGAGACCGCCGACAAGGCAGAAGACTCCGCTCAGACGACATACGAGGAAGCTCTGTACGCGCTGGAGAAGGCGCAGAAGGATAGTGGGAAACAGCAGGCGCTTGACGCGCTCGATATTGAGGCTAAGAGAAAACAGATCGATGACAAAAAAGAGGAGCTTGAGGACCTTAAGGGCGGCGGAGAGGGCGCGTCCGTCGAAAGCAAGGTAAACGGCAAGGTGTCGGCTGTTAATATTTCCGCCGGTAAAACAGCCGAGGCTGACTCGGTGCTAATGACGATCGAGGTCCCCGATATGGGCTACGTCATTAGCTTCTCGGTTACGACCGAGCAGAGCAAAAAGGTAGCGCTGGGCGATGCGGCGGAGGTTACGAATTACTATTACTCGGACCCGCTGACCGCGACTCTCGTCGGGATAAAGTCCGACCCCCAGAACCCGACGTCCAACAAGATACTTACTTTTAAGCTTCAGGGTGAAGTCGAAAGCGGTGTCCAGCTCAGTATTGCCCTCGGCGAACGTGGGGGAAATTACGAAACGATTGTTCCGAACAGCTCGATACGGACGGATTCGAACGGCAAATTTGTTCTGGCGATCGTTACAAAGAGCAGCCCGCTCGGAAACCGATATATCGCAACGCGTATAGACGTTCAGGTGCTTGCGTCGGACGACGTCAACAGTGCGGTGTCGGGAGGGATTACAACGGCGGATTTCGTGATAACGACGTCGACAAAACCAGTTGATCCGGGGACGCAGGTGCGTCTGGCTGATAATGCGTAACAGATGAGATTTGAGGAGTGGCGGCGATGAAAAACAAAAAGATAATACTCATCTCTGCCGTAAACGCTCTGCTTCTGATCCTAATTTCGGTTTGTCTCTTGAGAATTAGCGGTTACGGCAGGCTGCTTCTCAGCCAGCAGGCCGCAGACTACTGGGCAGGAGACTCTGATGAGCGGTTTGCACAGGTTTCATACTTTTTTCCAGTGGACAAGCCGACCAGCACAGACTCCATCATGGCTTTCAGGAAAACTATAGACAGCAAGCTCGCGGACGTCGGTATCGAAGCGAAAGAGGACGGGGAATACTGGGCAGATGCATATTCTGCAACAGGCAGCCTTACGGTTGAGGGCGACCGCAACAGCGCCGAGGCAACAGCAATCGGTGTCGGAGGAGACTATTTTCTGTTTCATCCCTATGAGCTGTTGTCGGGGAGCTTTATTTCCGCCGACGACCTGATGAAGGACAGGGTGGTCCTGGACTATGAGCTGGCATGGAACCTGTTTGGCGGCGACCAGCTCGAGGGAATGACAGTAACCATAAACGGCAAGCCGTATTATGTGGCGGGGCTTGTTCGCAGGGAAACGCATAAGTTTTCAAAAAAAGCCTTTGAGGGCGAGCCGGCAATTTTTATGCCGTATGAAACTCTTAACTCGCTGACAGGAGGCACCGACGGAGGTACAAGCACCGGAATGTCCTCGGGAGCAGGCATTGACTGCTATGAGATCGTAATGCCTGACCCGATATCGGATTTCGCGAGGACCTTCGTTGATGACAGCTTCAAGTCCTCGGAGGGCTTGGCCGTTGAAAATAGCACACGCTATGACTTTTCAAGCATTTTTGAGTTATTTCGGGATTTTGGTAACCGGTCGATCGTGGACAAGGGGATGATTTTTCCCTATTGGGAGAACGCCGCCAGGATTTCGGAGGTCTATGTCGCACGGCTTTATGTGTTTATCCTTCTTCTGTCCCTTTTCCCGCTATTGTGCCTTGCAGTGCTTACTGTAAGACTTGTAAAGTACCTGATAAAAAAAGCGAAGCTGGCAAAATTCAAGCTTACGGATGCATGGGACGACAGATATGCGCGCGAAGCTGTATGGAAAGAGCGCAGGGCAAATAAGCGGATTGAGAAAAACCTTCGTAAGCATGAGCGGCGCGCGTCGCCGAAGAATGCTCCAAAAAAACTTACTGATAAGCTTACGGTAAAGCTACCCGAAAGGCCATTGAAAAAGCCCCGTAAAAAACTCCTGAAAAGGCCTGCGAAAAGTGCTCCGGCAGTTAATGTCCCGCCGGAAAGGCCGGATTCTTTCGAAAGAGAGATTGTCCCGGATATCGAAAGCATAGTCCGCGAGGTTATGGAGGAGATCCATAGCGCAGATACCGAAAAATAAGCATTAAAGACGCAGGCCATCCTTTGGCGCCTGCGTCTTATTTCTTATATATCGATCCTCATACCAGCCTTTTCGTCATTTCAATCCAAGGGCGGTTATATGCTCTTGTGCCAGCTTGCCGACACCGTTAAAATCAACGTTGGGATTGAAAATACCCTCAATTTGATCGTGCGCGGTTTTTGCATCATTCAGCGCTGAAAAAGCCTGTTGTATAAGTGCATCCTTAATTTTTTCACAGCGCCGGAGCTCGGACCTTATATTTCTAAGCCTCGCGCTTTCTATCAAAGTGTCGAGTCTTATATGCCTGCCTTCGGAAATATCTCCGAGAGCGGAGGTGGAGCTAAGAAATCCGAGGCTTAATGAGGGTACGAGCACAGCTTCAAGCGTTTCCGGTACCAAAGGGTCAGGACAGGCTATCACATCATGTCCTGAATCACGGGCCGCCTGAGCAATGCGCTGTAAGGCGAGGGACCCCAGGCGAAGCCTGTTTTCAAAGACATAAAAGCGCTGACAGAGAGAGGTCATGGTTTCCGGAAAGGACACGTAGCCGTTGCAGGTTAACGCACTGAGGAAGCGATATGTTATCCGGCCTTTGTCTTTGCGGCGCTTTCCGAATTCACGGAGAGCGATGCCATCCGTCCTTTTTTCAGCGGCCTCTATCTCCGACGGCGAAGGAAAGCTGTCCTGCCAGCCGGTTTGGAGCTGCCCCGCGGCAGAGAGCAGGGAATACGCTTTTTTATAGTTCACTGAGCAGGAATGATAAAGTCCCGTTAGTTTCGCTTTGTGCTCCGAGATAGCCCCGTAGTCATAAAATGTTCCGAAATTGATATATGCGGAATCAACAGCCGCCAAGTGTGTATCCGCAAGATGGGGAGCCGTACCGTCCGTATATGCTGTCTTTAGTTCCGGGATGTAGATGCCGTCGAGCGACGAGGGATCACCTGAGCATACGGCGTATTCAACGCATAAGCCCGCTTTTTCCGCCGCGCTGCCGACCATCCTCATAAAGCTTGATTTACCACAGCCCGGGCCGCCTTTTATTATCCACAGAAAGGTCCCGTCTGATAAAGTGACAAAGCTGTCGTAGAATGAATAGAAGCCGCGGCAGGTGTTGCCTCCGAGAAAATATCGCAAAATGCGTTGGTCATTCATAATGTTTTCAGTCCCTTCCACAGCGTGAAAATACTGTTTATTCTCTACACATTATGCAAAGAGCGGCACTTTTGACCGCCGATTCGGGCACGTTTTGGGCTGCTCTGAAAATGTTTTGCAAAAGCCTTTCCACAAAAAAGTAAAGCACGGTAAAACTTATGAGCCGGACATCTGCTCTCGCGGACGTCCGGCTCATATTCTTTTCGGCGGACCCGGCATGTCGGGGGCAAAGCCGCGCTACAATCTATAGCTCCACTGTTCCGTTATATACCAGGTTTGCGTTTCCAGTGAGGTATACGGCGTTGTCCGTATAGTTTACAATCAGGTCGCCGCCGCGCACCTTAACGGTGACGTCCACACCCTTTTCACAGAAGCCGTTTTCGACCGCGGCAACGACAGCCGCACACGCACCGGTTCCGCAGGCGAGAGTCTCGCCGTTTCCGCGCTCCCAAACGCGCATTTTAAGCGTATTTGAATTTACTACTCGGACAAATTCCGTGTTTACGCGTTCTGGAAACAGGGGGTCGTTTTCGAACAGCGGGCCCAAGGAGGCAACATCCACGCGATCGACTCTATCAACGAACAAAACGCAGTGAGGATTACCCATGTTGACGCAACTGATGCTGTATTCGCCGCCTGCTATTCTTACCCTCCGGTCTATTATCTTTTCGCCCGTCAGCTTTACTGGCACCAACTCAGGAGCTAGCTCGACGCGTCCCATATTGACGCACGCCGAACGGACCTCTCCGCCAAAGGAGTAGAGGGTCAGCTCTTTTACACCGCTTGCGGTTTCAACTGACATTTCCATTTTAGGTACGATACCGCGGTCATGCAGATATTTTCCTACGCAACGGATACAGTTGCCAGCCATTCCGCTTTCCGAGCCGTCCGCATTAAAAATTCTCATCTTCGCATCAGCAATTTCGGAATTCTCAATCAGAACAACACCCGTGCCGCCGATACCGAAGTGTCTGTCGGCAAGAGAGGTGCTCAGGGATTCGGGACAGGAGATACCGCCGTCAAAGTTTTCAAAGAAGATATAGTCGTCACCGCTTCCCTCCATTTTTGCGAAAGGAAGCTGCACGCGTTCAGTACGCATATGGGCTATATCCACAAGCTCCGTGTTGTGCTCGTTATAGCGACTGGAGAGCATGTCGGCAAGGGCGTTTGCGGTATCAAGCGAGGTCAGGCAGGGAATGGAAAGCTGGAGAGCGCGGCGGTTAATGCGGATATAGTCGTTTACATAATTCGGTTCAGTCGTGCCGGTCATGACTATGTAGGAGATTTTTCCCTCCTCTAGCAGGTCGAGTACACTGAACTCGTCACTGAGCTTACCAACAACCGTGACATCGGCGCCGAGCCGTTCAATTTCTCTGGCGTTACCCTCTGTTGCATAGAGCCTGAAGCCCAGCTCGTCGAACTTCCGTGCAAGATCGATGACTTCGAAGCGGTCCTGCTTGTTGACGGTTATGAAAACGCCTTTTCCGCTGCTTTTGGTGTGAGAGTCAAGCCTGAAGCCGGCGGACAGCAGCCCCTTGAACAATGCCTCCTCAAGCGTTTTTCCGATGCCAAGAACCTCGCCCGTGGATTTCATCTCTGGACTAAGGGCGGAGTTTACACCCAGAAGCTTTTCAAATGAGAACACCGGAACCTTGACCGTTACATATGGCGGCTGCTTATACAGCCCCTTGCCATAAGGCATGTCTTTTAAGCTCTCGCCGACCATCAGGCGCGTCGCGATATCTACCATCGGCAGCCCTGTAACCTTGCTGATATAGGGAATCGTTCTTGAGGCGCGGGGGTTGACCTCTATAACGTAAAGTTCGCCGCCGTAGATGAGATATTGGATGTTAACAAGCCCGCGTGTTCCCATTGACAAGGCTAGCTTCGTGGAAACCTCGATAATGCTTGTGAGCATCCTGTCGCCGATGTTATAGGGCGGATACACAGCTATGCTATCGCCGCTGTGGACTCCGGCCCGCTCAATGTGCTGCATTATTCCAGGTATAAGGACATCTTCAACGTCACAAATTATGTCAACCTCGAGCTCGGTTCCCATCATGTATTTATCGACAAGGACAGGATTTTCAATGCCCTGTGCAAGGATGATGTTCATGTAGCGGCGCACATTATCCTCGTTGAAGGCAATGGTCATGTTCTGGCCGCCTATGACGTAGGAGGGGCGCAGAAGAACAGGGTACCCCAGCGTTTCCGCGGCATCGAGGGCCTCTTTTAAGCTCGTCGCGGACAGCCCTTTGGGACGGCGAATGTCGAATTTTTCAAGCAGGGCGTCAAAGCGCGAGCGATCCTCCGCGAGGTCGATGCTTTCCGCCGAAGTGCCGAGTATCCTGATGCCGGCATCGCTGAGCGAGTGAGTGAGGTTTATTGCCGTCTGCCCTCCGAAGGCGACTACGACTCCCCAGGGCTTTTCTACGTCAATGACGTGCATTACGTCTTCAAAGGTGAGAGGTTCAAAATAAAGCCTGTCCGCGGTGTCAAAGTCGGTCGAAACGGTCTCGGGATTATTGTTTATTATAATAACCTCAAAACCCAGTTCCTTCAGCGCTTTTACGCAATGGACTGAGCTGTAATCGAACTCTATGCCCTGTCCTATGCGTATCGGTCCGCTGCCGAGAACGATTATGCGCTTCTTTACGCCCTTAATGAAAGGGCGTGCTTCACAGTGAGCATCACAGCCCGAATAGAAATAGGGCGTTTCGGCAGCAAACTCCGCGGCGCATGTATCGACCATTTTGTAGGAGAGGTTCAGAGGCGCGGTGACCCTTGCGCCGGAAATACGCTCAAGCGCCCTGTCGGTATAGCCGTAGTGTTTGCCGAGCCGGTAGCTTTCGTCCGAGAGGCCAACGCCGGCGATAGCGTTTTCAAAATTCGCCAGATTTTTTAGCTTATGCAGAAACCATGGGTCGATTTTGGTTATATCGTTTATCGTT
Organism: Oscillospiraceae bacterium; assembly: GCA_034927185.1. Taxonomy (GTDB): domain Bacteria; phylum Bacillota; class Clostridia; order Oscillospirales; family Oscillospiraceae; genus UBA2658. The sequence continues at coordinate 11,311 of JAYFQM010000034.1, forward strand.
TCGACACTTACGCCCTGCTTCAAGGCCGTGAAGACAGTGAACAGACGCTTATCGTCCACCTTGTGCAGCTCTTGAATTATGTCAACCAGTATCTCTTGCTTTGGGTTCAGCGTGTCCTGGCCCAGCTCCGCACCGCGCACGGCCTTCATTATCGCCGCCTCAAAGCAGGAGGCGATTGCCATTACTTCACCCGTCGCCTTCATCTGGGTGCCCAGAGTGCGGTCTGCAACCACGAACTTGTCGAACGGCCACTTAGGCAGCTTGCAGACGACGTAATCAAGCGTCGGCTCGAAGCAGGCGCTGGTTTTGCCGGTGACGTCGTTTCTGATTTCGTCAAGCGTGTAGCCAAGCGCGATTTTCGCAGCAACCTTGGCAATCGGATAGCCTGTGGCCTTACTCGCAAGGGCGGAGGAACGGGATACGCGAGGGTTGACCTCGATAACGGTATATTCAAAGCTGTGTGGATTCAGGGCAAACTGACAGTTGCAGCCGCCTTCTATGCCAAGTTCCGTAATGATGTCGAGAGACGCAGAGCGAAGCATCTGATATTCGCGGTCGGAAAGCGTCATCGCCGGAGCGACAACTATACTGTCTCCGGTGTGGACTCCGACCGGATCAAGATTTTCCATCGAACAGACGGCGATAACGTTGCCAGACCGGTCGCGCATGACTTCAAATTCAATTTCCTTCCAGCCGGCGATGTAGCGCTCAACCAGTATCTGAGTTATCGGGGAGAGCATCAAGCCGTTACGCGCTATGATTTTCAGTTCCTCCTCGTCGAACGCGACGCCGCCGCCTCCGCCCCCAAGAGTGAAGGCTGGACGCACAATGACCGGGTAACCGATTTCCCTTGCAATTGCGAGCGAGCGCTCAAGGTCATTTGCCACATCGGAGGGAATAACGGGCTGGCCGAGCTTCAGCATAGTATCGCGGAAGAGCTGCCTGTCCTCGGCTTTATCGATGGCCTCGGCGGAGGTGCCGAGAAGCCGTACGCCCGCTTTTTCAAGATAGCCCTCCTTACTAAGCTGCATGGCGATCGTAAGCCCCGTCTGCCCTCCCAGCGAGGCCAGCAGGCTGTCCGGGTGTTCTTTTTCGATAATTCGCTTCACGGTTTCCGAGGTGAGCGGTTCAAGGTAAATTTCATCCGCGAGAGCCGTGTCTGTCATTATGGTAGCGGGGTTGGAGTTAACCAGAACGACGTTCAGCCCAGCCTCCTTGAGTACCCGGCAGGCCTGATTGCCCGCATAATCGAATTCTGCGGCTTGTCCAATGACTATGGGCCCTGAACCAATGACAAGTACTTTTTTAATTGATTTTTCCTTAGGCATTATTGCACCCCTCCGTCCATGAGGTTCAAAAACTTCTTAAAGACGAATCGCATATCCCGAGGCCCGCAATGCGCTTCGGGGTGAAACTGGAGCGAAAAGGCTTTAAGGGAGGGATAATCAAGTCCCTCGCAGGTGTTGTCATTAAGGTTTACATAACTCAGATTTGCCACATTACTTTCCAGGCTGTCTGAGATGACGGCGTAGCCGTGGTTCTGAGAAGTTATGTAAACACGACCGTTATCAAGGCTTCTGACCGGCTGATTGCCGCCTCGATGCCCGTAGCGAAGCTTTTCCGTTTTACCTCCAGCCGCGAGCGCCATGAGCTGATGACCGAGGCAGATACCGAAGATGGGAACCTTGCCTAATAATTCTCTGATTTCTTTGATGCAGCCGACGTTTTCAGCGGGGTCTCCCGGTCCGTTTGAGAGCATGACTCCGTCGGGCCTTGTGGCGAGTATCTCGTCGGCCTCCGCATTATAAGGAAATACCGTGACCTTGCAGCCGAGCTCGGCAAGTTCACGGATTATGTTCCTTTTCGCGCCGTAATCAATGAGGGCGACGCTGTATTTCTCCTCACCCTTAGGCGCGACTATATAGGGGCTTTTTGCGCTTGTTTCGGCAACAACGCCCGTGACCGTGTAGCTCTTGACTGTATCGGGCACGCCTTCGGGCCGCGTTTTTGTAATCATGGCGTTCATAACGCCCGTTTCACGAATAAGCTGGGTGATCTCACGTGTGTCCACGCCGCAGATTCCGACTACTCCCTGGCTTTTCAAAAATGAATCAAGTGTTCCTTCACAGCGGAAATTGGAAGGTTCCTTGCACCAGTTGCGGACGACAACGCCCCTGGCGTGGCACTTCCAGCTCTCGTAGTCCTCATGTATGATACCGTAGTTACCCATTTCGGGGAAGGTATGCATGATGATCTGTCCCGCATAGCTGGGGTCTGTCAGCGTCTCGACGTAGCCGACGACACCCGTTGTAAAAACGAGTTCGCCGACCGCGTCGCCTTCTGCTCCGAAGCTTTCACCCTCGAATACCCGGCCGTTCTCTAAAATTATGTAAACCTTACTCATGGGCTTAGTTCTTGCCGAGGAGCTTGACCAGAACTGCTTTCTGGGCATGCAGCCTGTTTTCCGCTTCGTCAAACAGCTCAGTCGCGTGCGCTTCAAAGACCTCTTCGGTGATTTCCTCGCCGCGGTGGGCAGGCAGGCAGTGCTGAACTATGGCATCCGGCTTTGCGGCTGACATAACGGCGTCGTTTACCTGGAATCCCTGGAAGGCGACCACGCGGCTTTCAGATTCACCCTCCTGACCCATCGACGCCCATACGTCAGTATAGATAACATCAGCGTCCTTTGCGGCAAGCAGAACGTTGCTGGTGCAGAGAAAATCTCCGTTTTGAGCCGCCCATTTCATAATTTCTGCATCGGGCCTGTAGTTTTCCGGGCAGGCGACAGCAACGGACATTCCCATCTTTATGCAGCCGACCATAAGGGAGTTTGCCATGTTGTTACCGTCGCCGATAAAGCAGAGCTTCAGGCCCTTGAAGGAGTGCTTGTATTCACGTATCGTCATAAGGTCTGCAAGCACCTGGCAGGGGTGGGCGTAATCGGTGAGGCCGTTAACAATCGGTATGGAACCGTACTTTGCGAGGTCCTCGACCTCCTGCTGTTTGAAGGTCCTTATCATGATGCCGTCAAGATAGCGGGACAGGACGCGCGCAGTATCCTGAACAGGCTCTCCGCGCCCGATCTGAAGGTCGCGCGATGAGAGGAACAGAGCATTTCCGCCTAGCTGATACATTCCGACTTCAAAGCTGACCCTTGTGCGCGTCGAGCTTTTCTGAAAGATCATACCCAGCGTTTTCCCCTTAAGATGGGGATGCTCGATGCCGTTCTTATGCTCGTATTTGAGCTGGTCGGCAAGGTTCAGGATTCCGAGGATCTCCTCGGGGGTCAGGTCTGACAGTTTCAAAAGATGCTTCATTGTGCTATGACTCCCTTCAATATCTTTACGGCTTTTTCAAGATCTTCCTGTTTAATGTTAAGCGGAGGCAGAAGCCTGACCTTCGTTTTTGCGGTCAGAACAATCACGCCCTTCTCCAGACATTCTTCGACAATATCCTTCGCGCTTTTTTCGGTTTCGATTCCCAGCATAAGCCCTAGCCCTGTAACGGACTTTACGCCCTTCGCGCCCACAAGCTCCGATATGACGTATTCGCCCTTCTTTATAACGCCGGCCAGCAGGCTGTCATCCAGCCGAGAAAGCACGCTCAGGGCACCCGCAGCGCAGATCGGGTTGCCTCCGAAAGTTGAGCCGTGAGTTCCAGCCGTCAAGGTGTCTTTCACCTTTTCGCCAAGCATGGCGCAGCCCAGCGGCAGTCCGCCAGCAAGTCCCTTTGCCGTTGTCACGATATCGGGCTTTATGCCGTACTGCATATATGCGTAAAGCGTACCGGTTCTGCCGTTTCCGGTCTGCACCTCGTCAATAATGAGGAGAAGGTCCTTCGCTGCGCAGAAGTCCGCAACCGCCGCCACATATTCCTTATCGAGAGGAATCACGCCACCCTCACCCTGAATAAGCTCAAGCATGACGGCGCATACGTCTTCGCCGCATATTTTCTCAAGCGCCGCAAAATCATTTGCGGGGGCGTATGAGAAGCCCTCCGGAAAGGGGCCGAAGTGCACATGCATTGAGTCCTGCCCGGTTGCAGTCAGAGTCGCCAGTGTGCGTCCGTGAAAGCTGTTTATAAGCGTCACAATCGTTTTCCTGCCGGAGCCGTATTTATCGGAAGAGTATTTCCGCGCACACTTGATTGCGCATTCGTTCGCTTCGGCTCCTGAGTTTGCGAAGAAAACCTTCTTCATACCTGTTTTTTCGCAGAGAAGCTCGGCAAGCCGCGCCTGAGGGCCGGTATAGTAGAGATTGGACATGTGCTGAATTTTGTGAAGCTGCTGCTCCACGGCACCCACCCATTCCCCGTCGCAGGCGCCGAAACAGCTTACACCTATGCCGCTGCCGAGATCAATGTATTCTTTTCCGTTCTCATCCGTAATGACCGCGCCGCTTCCGCTCATGACCACTAAAGGCGCCCTTGAGTAGGTGTTTGCAATAAATTCCTTGTCGGTTTTAATTATATCCATATCAATGCTCCAATATTATGTAAACTTATACGAACATCGTACCGATGCCCTCGTCCGTCAGGGTTTCGATAAGTATCGAGTGGGGCACGCGCCCGTCGATGATAAACACCCTTTTGACGCCGCGCCTGATAGCTTCTATGCAGCATTCTACCTTTGGAATCATGCCGCCCGAAATAACGCCTTCGCGCATTAGCTGCGGAGCTTCGCTCACATTGACGACCGGTATGAGCGATTTCGGGTTGTCCTTGTCCCGGAGAAGACCCGAAATATCTGTCATGGAGACAAGGCTTTCGGCCTTCAGTGTTCCTGCGATACGGCTCGCGGCGGTGTCGGCGTTGATATTGTAGCTATTGCCCTCCCTGTCGCAGCCAAGCGTTGAAATGACAGGAATGTAGCCCTTATCTAGGACGTCGAGTATCGGGAGAGAGTCGATATTGACGATATCCCCTACAAAACCCAAATCGTCACGCAGCTTTTCGGCCTCTATCATGTGTCCGTCCATTCCTGATAATCCTATCGCTCGCCCGCCCATATTGCCTATGAGGTTAACGAGGTTTTTGGAGATTTTTCCGGCGAGCACCATCTGCACGACCTCCGCGGTGTCCCTGTCGGTGACGCGGAGCCCGTCGATAAACTGCGTCTGCATCCCCATGCGTTCCAGCGTTTCGCTAATCTCCGGTCCGCCGCCATGAACCAGCACGACCTTAACGCCAATGAGTGAAAGCAAGACTATATCTCCCATGACCGCGCGTTTGAGGTCTTCGTTTATCATCGCGCTGCCGCCGTATTTGACGACGATTATCTTGTTGTTGTATCGCTGAATATAGGGCAGGGCCTCAATAAGCACCTTTGCCCGCTGTGCGTTCGACAATGCTTCGTCCATGATTTGTTCACCTCGATATATTATGTTAACTGCGGTAGTCGCCGTTGATTCGGACGTAATCGTAAGTCAGGTCGCAGCCGAAGGCGGTCGCGGTTTCTTCTCCGTCGCCGAGCTTAACGTCGATTATTATATCGCCGCAGGACAGGACCTGCTTCGCCTTTTCTTCGGAAAAATCTATGCCGCCGCCGTTTTCGCAGACTTTTATCTCGCCCGCCTCGGAGCGGAAACCGACGGCGACCTTTGAAACGTCGACATCCGCGCCGGAATATCCGATCGCGCAGAGAACCCGGCCCCAGTTTGCGTCAGAGCCAAACATCGCGCATTTGAGAAGAGGGGAGCAGATGACGCTTTTCGCCGTTTTTTTCGCGTCCTCCTTGCTCTTCGCCCCGGTAACGACGCATTCAAGAAGCTTTGTCGCGCCCTCGCCGTCCTTTGCTATGCGGCGGCTGAGATCGAGGCATATTTCAAGAAGAGCCGCAGAGAAAGCTTCATAGTCAGCGTTCTCCGAGACGATTTCTTCGTTTTCCGCCATGCCGTTTGCAAGAATGACCATAGTGTCGTTCGTGGAGGTGTCGCGGTCGACGCTTATCATGTTGAAGCTGTCCTGAATAGATGCATTCAGGGCTTTTTGAAGCATTCCGGGGGATATAGCGGCGTCGGTGGTCACAAAAACGAGCATCGTCGCCATGTCGGGGTGAATCATACCGCTGCCCTTTGCAATCGCTCCCATTCTGACAGTCCTGCCGCCCAATTCAAAGCTGACGGCGGCCTCCTTTTTAAGCGTATCGGTGGTCATTATTGCAGTGGCGGCGTCATCTGAATTTATGCCGAGCGCCATTACAAGAGCAGGCATTCCGCCGGATATTGGGTCTATGCTCAGCTTCTGCCCTATAACCCCAGTTGACGCAACGACAACGTCGCCCGAAGGTATGCCGGTGAACTTTTCCACAAGGGCGCACATTTCTTCAGCGATTTCAATGCCGTTGACATTGCAGGTGTTTGCGTTGCCGCTGTTTGCAATTATCGCCCGTGCATACCCGTCGCCTATATGCTCCTGTGTAACAGTTATCGGCGCTCCCTTCACAAGATTTTTTGTATAAACGCCTGCGGCAGAGCATCTTTTCTGGCTTATTATAAGAGCAAGATCTTTCTTTCCCTTCTTCCTTATGCCGCAGCTTATTCCGGATGCAAGAAAGCCTTTTGACGCACATACGCCGCCGTCAATAAAAACCATATTATGTTAACCTCCATGTAGTTTATCACTTGCTTAGCCGCAAATCAGTCCCGTCTCCGCTGGCAGTCCGCGCATTATATTGAAGCATTCGATGGCGGCGCCCGCCGCACCCTTGCCGAGATTGTCGAAACGTGAAGAAAGCAGTATGCGTTCTCCGTTTCCGGATACAAATATTTCCATATCATCCCGCCCCGCGAGCGCTCCGGCAAAGAGGGAAGAGGGAGCGGAGTCAGAAACGCGAATGAGCTTTTGCCCGGCATAGTGAGCCTTGAAGATTTCCAGTATATCCTCAACGGATGGGTGGCCGCTGAGCTGCGATATGTGAAGCGGAAGCGTTGTGAGCATACCGGAGTAAAAATCTCCGACGACCGGCATAAAAACCGGGGGAATATCCAGCCCGCACTGTGAAACGATCTCGGGCAGGTGCTTGTGGCTCTGGCCCATCGCGTAAAGTTTCGGACTGTCCAGTTCCGCCGCGCGGGGAGCATAATCGTATTCGCTTATCATTTTTTTACCGCCGCCGCTGTAACCCGTTAGCGACAGGCAGGACAGGGGAGCGCTGGGCGAAATTATTCCCGCGGAAATAAGCGGGTATGCAAGAGAAATGAATCCGCCCGCATGGCAGCCCGGAGAAGCGACGTATTTTGCCGAGGCAATCGCTAGCCGATGCTTTTTTGACAGCTCCGGAAAACCGTATGCCCAGCCGGCCGAGGTCCTGTGCGCGGTGGATGTGTCGATTACTCTCGCGTCGGTACCCTCCGCGAGCAAAGCTGTCTCCCGTGCGGCTTCGTCGGGCAGACAAAGAAAGACATAGTCTGCTTTTTTGATCAGTCGTCTGTTTTCGCTCGGGTCCTTTCTGAGAGCGCCGTCGATTTCGATAAGCTCCAAGTCGGAGCGCTCATTGAGGCGGGACGCAAGCCTTAAACCCGCCGTACCCTCGGAACCAGCTATAAATACTTTTGTCATCGCAATCACCACCGTATAAATATGCATCTAATATGAATATTATACAGACATGTTCTTATATAATCAAGCACATAATGCATAATTATAATATAAAATTTATCGCAGTAAAGAAATGTTGTTTGTGCAGAAATACAAAACGGAGTTTTTTTGCAGCAATTTCGGGTATAAAAAAATCCAAAATCAAAAATGATTTTGGATTACAAAATATATGGCGGAAAAGAAAATGAAGCAAACCGGCTTTTGTATTTCATGTGCGCGGCGTCGTGGCCGTCCCTGCGGACAATGGTATGCTTCATGGTATCCTCCTGAACGGCCTGACAAAAGCTCAGGCCGAATTTTTATCTTTTCTATAATGCACTATACGGACATAAAAATCAAGACCTACGGCAAAAAAATTTTTGACGAAGGTCTCAAGGCTATATTATGCGCCTTGCGCCGACGTAGCGTTGCGCATAGTAATCTTCATCCAGTCCGCTGATAATGACGCATCCGCTTCCCGAGCTTGCGTGAATGAACTGTCCATTTCCTATGTATATACCGACATGGCCTATAGACTCGGTATGCGAGGAAAAGCAGATGGCGTCGCCGATTTGCAAATCCTCTTTTTCGACGTATATACCATTTTTATAGATATCGGCCGCCGTTCGGTCAACAGTGTATCCGCATTCCCTGTAAACGTATTGAACAAAACCCGAACAGTCGAAGCCGTGTTCGGAAGAGCCACCCCAAACATATGGGGTTCCAAGATATTTCATCGCGGTTTCGGCAACCTGCCCGCCCTTTTCCGCTTCCTTATCATTGGAAAGGCCGCTGTTAAGCTCAAGGAGGTTAACAAAAACAACAGGCTGACTGTCTTCTGTTCCAAGAGTATAATTGGCTGTTTCGCTACCATCTGAACGGACAGTTTCCAACGAAACGGAGGTGACAGCCGATACGGAGGATAATGCTTCGGACGCTGTGAATAGCTTAGCCGTTACCGGAGGAAGCAAGGCACCGGCGAAACCCGCGGCATGTGCGGGGCAGGCAAGCACTCCGATTAAAACGGATGCCGCCGCGATCGATCTGAGTCTCTTAAAAATCATGCTGGTCCTTTCGTGATTCCGGTCCGGGTAAAGGTAACCCTCGAAAGGCGGTCTGCCGGAAATTAAAGCGTTTTACTGAGCCAGAGCCCTGTCTAGCCAGACGGAAGCCACATCCATTGCGGAATAAAGACTATCCTTCTCGCTTTTTTTTACGACTCTGTCGCGCGATTTCAGATCCGGGTCCGTGAGCTGAAGCTGAACGGAAACCTTTGTCGCTATATCCATATCCTTAACTTTTTTGGTGTCGAGGACCTGGAGCAGTATAATGTACTTGTCGGACATACTGCCGAAATATATCATGTTGTCCTTGCGGCGCAGAGGATGGCCCTTATACTCGAGGACCGCAGCTTTTTCTTCTGCCATGTATCATCAATCCTTTCTTTTGTATGGAAAAGAGGCTTAATTTAGGAACGTAACCAAATTGTAACACATTGTATCCCTATTGTCAACGCGGGGAGGGTAATACCCGAAAAAAAGCAAAGCAGGCCGCCTCGCGGTACGGGCGGCCTGCCTGAGGCTATCTGAAATACTCTGCAGCGGAGGCAAAAAGACCGATATCGAAATTGCCCTCCACATTTTTGTAAAGCCCGCTTCCAATGCGCTCCGAATGGCCCATTTTCCCGAAGACCCTGCCGTCCGGTGAGGTAAGACCCTCGACCGCGCAGGCGCTGCCATTCGGGTTGAACTGTATGTCCTGAGTGACCTTATCCTCAAGGTCGACATACTGGGTTGCAATTTGTCCACTGGCGCCGAAGCTGCAGATAAGCTCGTCCGAAGCAGAGAAACGACCCTCACCATGAGAGATGGGAACCGTGTATATTTCCCCGACCTTCGTGTTGAGGAGCCACGGAGAAAGGTTCGAAGCTACCCTCGTGCGCACAAGCTTCGACTGGTGACGCCCTATGGTGTTGAAGCTCAGAGTTGGGAAAGCCGCGTCAGCGTCCATGATGTGTCCGTAGGGGACAAGCCCGAGCTTTATGAGAGCCTGAAATCCGTTGCAAATGCCGAGCATCAACCCGTCACGGCGGTAAAGAAGCTCCTCAACCTCGTCGCATATCGCTGCGTTTCTAAAAAAGGAGGCTATGAATTTTGCGCTTCCGTCCGGTTCATCGCCGCCGGAGAAGCCCCCGGGGATTACGATCATCTGCGCCGATTTCAGCTTCGCCGCAAAATTTTCCACGGAAGCGGAGATGTCTATCCTTGTCAGATTTTTTATTATGACAATCTCTGCTTCCGCTCCGGCTTTTTCGAGGGCCTTGGCCGTGTCGTATTCGCAGTTTGTTCCAGGAAAAACGGGAATGACGGCCTTCGGACGAGCAAAGCGGCTTTGCGGTTTATAAAAGGGGGCTTTTCTTTCAAATGTATAGGGTACCGTCATGGTATTAGCAGTCTCAATATTGCAGGGATATACGCCTTCAAGCCTTCCCTCATAACATTTTTGCAAAGTACTAAGAGATACCACCGCACCGCCACGGGAGATTTCGGCTTTTTCCGTAGTGTGCCCCAGCAAAATGCCAATGGGTTCCTCATCCGTCATTTCGAGTATAAAGCTGCCGTAACGATATCCGAAGATATCATCATATGAGACGCCGTCCTCAAAGGCAAATCCGATGCTGTTACCAATGCACATCTTAAAAATCCCTTCGGCAACTCCGCCATAAGAAGGAGTCCAGACGGAGCATACCTTTCCGTCGCGGATGAGCTGTGTGACTTTTTGGCAGTTTTCCTTGAGAGAAGCAGCTTCGGGAAGCCCCTCGCCGCCGTAATCCGGACAGAACAGGCAAACGGTATGCCCCGCCTTCTTAAATTCGGGTGATACAACGTCGCCCGCGACGCCGGTAGTCACAGCGAATGAAATAAGCGTCGGAGGAACGTCGAGCTTTTCAAAGCTGCCGCTCATCGAGTCCTTGCCGCCGATGGCCGCGACGCCGAGATCGAGCTGCGCTTCAAAGGCACCGAGTACGGCAGCAAGCGGTTTTCCCCAGCGCTTTCCATCGCGGAGTGGCTTTTCGAAGTATTCCTGAAAGCTGAGATAGATGTCATCAAACGATGCACCTGCCGCGACAAGCTTTGAAACTGATTCGACAACGGCGAGATATGCCCCGTGGTAGGGGCTTTTTTCACTTATAAAGGGGTTATAGCCATATGCCATAAAGGAGCAGGCGGAGCTGTCCCCGTGCTCAAGGGAAATCTTATGGACCATGGCCTGAACCGGTGTCCGCTGGTAACAGCCGCCAAAGGGTACGAGTACGCTACCGGCGCCGATGGTCGAATCGAAGCGCTCGGAAAGACCCCTCTTAGAGCAGACGTTAAGGTCGGAAACAAGGTCGAGCAAGCCGGTTTCAAAGGCGTGGGGAAGCTCCTTCGAAAAGTCGAGGGGGGTGGATGGCGAAATATCGATGTGCTTTTCCGCGCCGTTGGAGTCGAGGAATCCGCGCGTCAGATTGACGATTGCCTTGCCGTTCCAATACATAATGAGACGAGGGAATTCCGAAACCTCCGCAACGACTGTCGCCTCAAGGTTTTCCGCGGCGGCAAGCTCCATAAGTTGGTTTACATAATTTTCATCAACGACCACCGCCATACGCTCCTGTGATTCGCTTATGGCAAGCTCGGTGCCGTCCAGACCCTCATATTTTTTTGTTATGGCATTGAGATTGATTTTTAAGCCCTCGGCAAGCTCGCCTATGGCCACTGAAACGCCGCCTGCGCCGAAATCATTGCAGCGCTTTATGAGCCGGGATGCCTCCGGATTGCGGAAAAGGCGCTGGAGCTTGCGCTCCTCGGGGGCATTGCCCTTCTGGACCTCGGCCCCGCAGGTATCCAGGGACGAGAGATCATGAGCCTTGGAGGAACCTGTCGCCCCGCCGCAGCCGTCGCGTCCTGTTCTGCCACCGAGAAGGATGACGATGTCTCCCGGATCAGGTTTTTCGCGGCGTACGTTTTCTTCGGGAACAGCGGCTATAACCGCGCCGACCTCCATGTGCTTCGCGGCGAAGCCGGGATGGTAGATTTCATCAACAATGCCTGTGGCAAGGCCGATCTGATTGCCGTAGGAGCTGTAGCCGGCAGCGGCAGTTGTTATGAGCTTTTTCTGAGGAAGCTTGCCTTTCTGTGTTTCGGAGACGGGCCTTGTGGGGTCGGCGGCTCCTGAAACGCGCATCGCGGCATATACATAGCCGCGCCCGGAGAGCGGATCGCGTATCGCGCCGCCGATGCAGGTCGCGGCCCCGCCGAAGGGCTCGATCTCTGTCGGGTGGTTGTGCGTTTCGTTTTTGAAGAGCAGCAGCCATCTTTCGCTTCCGTTTTCTGTTTCAACATTGATTTTAACGGTGCAGGCGTTTATTTCGTCGCTCTCGTCGAGCTTTTCAAGCCTGCCCTCCGCTTTAAGTGCTTTTGCTGCCAGAGTGCCGATATCCATAAGGCATATTGGCTTTTTTCTGTTCAGTTTTGCCCGTGTTTTCAAGTATCTGTCCCAGGCACGACTAAGCGTATCATCCTCAAAGCTCACGCTGTCGATCACCGTGTTGAAGGTGGTGTGGCGGCAGTGATCTGACCAGTAGGTATCGATTACTTTGATTTCAGTAATGGTCGGGTCGCGTTTTTCGGATGCAAAATACCTCTGACAGAAGCGCAGATCGTCGGTGTCCATGGCGAGACCTTTTTCGTGTATGAAGTTTTCCACTTCCTCAAAGTCCATCGCGCGAAAGCCGTCCAGCGTTTCAACCTCGGTTGGCAGCTTATACTCGTCTTTAAGCGTATCAAAGGCTTCAAGCGAGGCTGGGCGGCTTTCCACGGGGTTTATTACATAGCTTTTAATCTCTTCAAGCTCAGAATCGCTTACGCTCCCGTCGAGTACATAGACCTTCGCGGTCCGAACGACCGGGCGTTCTCCCATCGACACGATCTGTATGCACTGGGCGGCGGAGTCCGCGCGCTGATCGAACTGGCCAGGAAGGTATTCGACCGCGAAAACGGAACAGCCTTCCGCGCCTGCAAGGCTGTCTGAAACAATATCGAGCTGCGGCTCTGAAAAGATGGTGCTTTTGCAGTATTCAAAAAGTTCTTCAGATATGTTTTCGACATCGTAGCGGTTGATTATTCGCAGGCTTTTTAGCCCTTTGATACCCAGAAACCCGCGCAGCTCAGTACAAAGCGCCCGCGCTTCGAGAGCTTCGCAGTCTTTTTTTTCAACGTAGACCCTATAAACCACGCTCATGCCTCCTTATTTTGTGCCTTAAGCGCCCTTTGTCCTATATCCTTGCGGTAATAGGAATTTTCAAAATGAACCAGCTTTACGGCTTCGTATGCCTCGCGGACAGCGGAGAGCAAATTTTCGGCCTTTGCCGTAACGCCGAGAACGCGGCCACCGTTTGTAAGAAGCCTTCCGTTTTCCGATCGTGCTCCGGCGATGAAAAACTCCGTGTCCGCGGGCGCGGGACAGGGGAGGGTTATTTCAAAGCCCTTTTCGTATTTTCCGGGATAGCCGCCAGAGGCTATTATTACGCAGCAGGCGGCACCCGTTGAGAATTTGAGTTCTGCTTCGGAGAGGGTAGCGTTCCTTGTGGCAAGCATTATGTCAACCAAATCGCTTTCAAGAAGCGGAAGTACGACCTGCGTTTCAGGGTCCCCGAAGCGGCAGTTGTATTCGATGACCTTAGGCCCTGCGTTGGTTAACATAAGTCCGAAATAAAGACAGCCGCGGAAAGTCCTATCCTCCGCGTTCATGGCGTTCATCGTAGGGAGAAATATTTCTTTCATACATTCCGCTGCGATTGCGCCAGTATAAAAAGGGTTCGGGGCGACGGTGCCCATTCCGCCGGTGTTAAGTCCTTCGTCATTGTCGAGCGCACGCTTATGGTCCATGCTGGATACCATTGGGACAAGTGTTTTTCCGTCCGTAAAGGCCAGGACGGATACCTCTGGGCCAGCAAGATATTCCTCGATGACAATGGATGCGCCGCTTTCACCAAACACCCTGTCCTGCATCATTGAACGCACGGCGCGCTCCGCCTCGGCGCGCGTCTCCGCAATTATTACTCCCTTGCCAAGTGCCAGCCCATCCGCCTTGATTACCGTCGGAAGCGGCGCTGTTTCAAGGTGTTTGAGCGCTGCTGAAATATCTGTGAACACCTCATATTTTGCCGTGGGAATGCCGTATTTTTTCATAAGGTTTTTGCTGAAGACCTTGCTGCCTTCTATTACAGCAGCCTTTTTGTCCGGGCCGAAACAGGGAATGCCTGCCTTTTCAAGCTCGTCTACGCAGCCGAGAACCAATGGGTCGTCGGGTGCCACAACAGCCAAACCTATGGAGTTTTGTTTTGCAAAATCTACAATTGCGGGGATGTCCTTAGCGCCGATATCGACGCAGACCGCGTCCTGCGCGATTCCTCCGTTTCCGGGAAGTGCATATATTATGTCAACCTTTGGACTTTCTTTCAGCTTTTTTATAATAGCGTGTTCTCTGCCGCCGCCGCCAACTACAATAATTTTCATAGCACACCTCGGTTTACATAATTAATGATGAAAAAGCCTCATGCCTGTAAAGGCCATGACCATGTTCCGGTCGTTGCATTCTTTTATTACATCCTCGTCTCGGACGGAGCCGCCGGGCTGCGCAACATAGGTTACGCCGCTGCGCCGTGCTCTCTCAATGTTGTCTCCGAAAGGGAAGAAAGCGTCCGAGCCGAGGGAAACGCCCTCGATTTTCGAAAGATATGAGCGCTTTTCTTCATAAGAGAGCTTGCGGGGCTGCTCCGTAAAGAAGCTGCGCCAGACGCCGTCGCCTCTGACGTCGTCAGCTTCCTCGGATAGGTACACGTCGATTGTGTTATCGCGCACCGCACGCGGCAGGCTGGGAATAAACGGCAGCTCGAGTACAAGAGGGCTTTGGCGAAGATGCCAGTTGTCGGCCTTGCCTCCTGCCAGACGAGTGCAGTGGATGCGGCTCTGTTGCCCCGCGCCGACGCCGATGGCCTGTCCTCCGGATGCAAAGCACACGGAGTTCGACTGCGTGTATTTGAGCGTAATAAGGCTGACTATCAGGTCGCGGACAGCGGAGTCCGGTAGGTCTTTGTTTTCAGTAACAATATTTTTCAGCAACTCAGCGTTTATTAAAAAAGCATTGCGGCCCTGTTCGAAGGTGATGCCGAAGACCTGCTTGAGCTCACGGGACTGCGGAACATATTCCCTGTCGATTCGGACAATATTATAAGCGCCGTTTTTCTTGGTTTTCAGTATTTCAAGAGCTTCGGGCTCATATCCAGGCGCTATAATTCCGTCCGATACCTCGCGTTTTATTATGCTTGCTGTCACAGCGTCGCAGGTGCCGCTCAGGGCGATCCAGTCGCCGAAGCTGCTCATTCTGTCGGTGCCTCTCGCTCTGGCATAGGCACAGGCAAGGGGTGAATCGTCCAGGCCTGCTATGTCATCCACGAAGCAGGCCATTTTCAATTCGTCCGGGAGTATGCTCCCGACCGCCGCGGAGGTAGGGCTCACATGCTTGAAGCTTGCCGCGGCGCACATTCCTGTTGCCTCGGAAAGCTCCTTGACGAGTTGCCAGCTGTTAAACGCGTCAAGAAAGTTTATATA
>JAYFQM010000166.1:0-11360 GCA_034927185.1 Oscillospiraceae bacterium
AGCAGAGAATTAAAAACGTACTGAATTATAAAAAGCCTGCGTTTTGGGTCATCATCGCGGCGCTGGTTTCCTGCGTCATCGTGGCGGTGTGCTTTTTGACGAATCCCAGAACAGATAAAGATCCGGCAAAGGTCGTGGGCGAATACGACGTCAGTTCACTGGGCGGCGCATTTGTGAACTCCAGAAACCCCGCTTATCAAATTGGAATGAACGCTTACGGTATACCTGTTTTTATCAATTCCGATGCGGCCTTCGATGAAATTTTGGATGACTGTACCGATGGTTTTGCCTACCTTTCGAATGAATTTGATCTGCCCGCCGTAACAAAGCAAAACTATGAAGCCTATATGAACTATGGCTGGCAAACAGACGCGAGCGACGAGGCCGTGCGCAGACAATGCGTGGAGATCAGCCTGTTCTTTGATATTTATGAAAACAGCTTTTCCACCAACCGGGCTGCTGTAACGACACTGACGTCGGTGGGAAACGGAGTCTATACCGGCGGAGCATTGCTCGGTCAAAACGGCGGCTTGTCCTATTTACCGAAAGACGGCAGCTATTATGCGCAGATTATCTTATCCCATTATTCACTGACTGTTATCAACGACGAAGTACAGACCATCTTTGAGACTGACAGTTCAACGGTTTCGCATATGGCCCGCGCCGAGCTCATTGACAGGCTGAACGAGGCATATCTATTTGGAATGGACGAATCCGATGTGCCGGACTATGACAGCCTCAATGATATGATGATTTATTCCTACTATGCTTCGAACGGCGATGAGAATGACATTAAGTACAGCATATACTGGTTCAACGGCCAGCCAAAATGGTTTGCCGAGGGCGAAATGACGCGGATCTACGAACTTGAACCGAAAAAAACGGACACCGCCTATATCTCTCATAGCTGTCTCTATATGAACCCACTCAGTTCGACATTTTCCAATGGTGACAGCGGCGGCTGCTATCTCATTGGTGAAGACAGCTTTACGATCATGAATAAACGGACCGGCGATGTCGTTGCCGTTTCCTCGCCAGCCAGTTGGGACTGGCAACCTTTAAGCGAAGACGAGTGGCAGGCACTGTTCCCGTTTAATTTTGGAGCGCCGGATATCAGTAGCTATAAAAATCCTCAGGTGATGAAGCTTTCGAGCAGGTATTACCTGTTCGACATGGACGGCGAGCTGTGGTTAGGCGACTGCCATAGCGGCAAGGTCGGTATGTGGAGCATCTATTCAATAGTACCGGAAAGCAGTGTGGGCGTAGAATAGGATTACACATAAATTTGCTTGGCAATTTGCGTGAAAGGTCAAGTGACAAACAAAAAGCATCCTGATTTCATTAGTATAGTCGTGGCAAATGGCACACAACGAAATGAAACTACTCAAGTAGTATTGACAAGAATATACGACTGTGGTAGTATAACCTTGTTGCAACACTACTAAAGTAGTATGGAGGCTCACATATGCAAATTAAGCTGTTTGATTCCGAATTGAAGGTCATGGACGTTCTGTGGAAAGAAGGCGATATGACCGCCAAGAGAATTTCAGACATTCTCAGGGAACAGGTCGGCTGGAATGTGAATACGACCTATACGCTCATCAAGCGCTGTATTGCCAAGGGCGCGATTGAGCGGAGTGAGCCGGGCTTTCTGTGCCGCACGCTGATCCCGAAGGAGCAGGTGCAGGAGCAGGAAACCACCGAGCTCATCAACAAGGTATTCGACGGCTCGGCAGAACTGCTTTTTGCCTCTCTACTGAATCGGAAGAACCTCTCGGCGGAGGAGATCGAGCGGCTCAAACAGATCGTGAACAAACTGGGATAAGGAGAGGGATATGGACATTCTTCAGATGAGCTTCTCCGCATCCGTCATGATTGTGGCAGTGATGATAATACGCTCACTTACACTGCATAGGTTGCCAAAAAGAACTTTTCTTGCCTTGTGGGGCGTTGTAATCTTCCGTCTGCTGATCCCGTTTTCGATTCCGTCCCGTTTCAGCTTTTACACGTGGATTGATAGGCTAAATCGTATGTTTGCAGAAAATACGATAGCGTCTCCTTCTTCCGCTGTAATAACGAGTGGCGCGAACACTGCCAATATTACCACCGCAGGTGAAACCATTGAAATCGGAGCGCCAACAACAGCGGCAGTTTTTGTTTCACCGATTGAAATTGCATGGCTTACCGGTATATGTATCTGTGCGGCGCTCTTCATTGTGGCATACATCAAATGCCGCAGGGAGTTTAAAACATCACTCCCCGTTAATAACAGCTTTATATCCTGCTGGCTTGGGGGAAATACACTGTGCCGTATCGTAAAGATCAGGCAAAGTGATCGTATTCAGGCTCCGCTGACCTACGGCGTGTTCCGCCCTGTTATTCTCCTTCCGAAAACCATTGATTGGACAGACGAGGCGGGACTGAAGGTTATCCTTACCCATGAAATGATTCATATTCGGCGCTTTGATACGTTGACTAAGCTTTTGCTGGCCGCCACCGTATGCGTGCACTGGTTCAACCCCTTTGTGTGGGTCATGTACGCGCTGATAAACCGTGATATTGAGCTGGCGTGCGATGAAGCGGTGGTGCGGACCTTAGGGGAAACCATGAAATCCGCGTACGCTATGACCTTGATCGCTTTGGAAGAAAAAAAGAGTGCTTTTGCTCCGTTAATCAGTGGATTCAGCGCGAATGCCATTGAAGAAAGGATTACCGCGATAATGAAAATTAAGAAGTTTTCAATGCCGATTATTATTGTTGCTGTGCTGCTCGTGGTCGGCCTGACCGTTGGATTTGCCACCTCAAGCGCAAAGGCTATTGATAATGCCGCTTCACAAAACAGTAACGGAGTATTGAACGATACATCTTCTTCGCCGTATAGCGCGGGCTCAAATGATATTGTAAATAGCAGTGAAACAGCCGCCGACGTTTGGGTATGGCCGGTTGAAGGATGCAACACGATCACCTCGGCATTTGGTAAGCGCCTACATCCCATCAGCGGAACAACCACGGAAAGCGACCACATCACCATCAGAGGAGACAACGCCGACGGAGCGAAGGTATATGCTGCCCGCGCTGGAACCGTTTCTGAAACCGGCTATGATACTGAAAAGGGCAACTATATTATCATCGCCCACGATAATGGGATTGAGACAAGCTACCAGCACCTAAAAGAAATATTGGTCATGGATGGAGCCCCCGTCGCCGCAGGCGATACAATAGGCACTGTGGGTAAAACCGGCATGGCTACCGGGCCGTGTCTGGGATTTTGCGTCTATGTAAATGGCGTTGCAACAAATCCTCTGGATTACTATACGGTTGAACCTGCCGGCACAACAGACGCGCCCTCAACAGTTTCACCTCATAGTGGCACTGCGGCGGCTACTCAGCCAAAAGGCAACACGGCAAATGGAGACGCGGTCTCCCAAACTCCCGTCCCGGAAAGCGAAAACGCTGACAACGATGCGGGAAACTACACTCAATACGGTTACCCGGTGAACCAATATGGCTTGACCTACGGCAACACAACCATGCGCGAGGCGTTGGGTCTGAATTACAATGCGTATTTGATGGAGGCCGTTGGTACGGAGGGGCAAAGCGGTTATATAAAATCAAAAGACAGAGATTCAAACATACCTTCTGCGAACAACGAATACTATACGATTCCGCTCTTCGATGTTAATGCATATGTAATTGGAACTTTTGTCCTGTCATCTTACGAGTCAGTGGAAAACGGAATCTATGTCAGTTCTTCGCAGGAACCATCCTATCCCCGAAACAGTAAGGGCGAAAATTATGGCAGTAATTATATGGCTCAGGCCCTGGGGTATGAACCGGATTTAGTTGCGGCTCTCGGTACGGAAGGGCAAAGTGGCTATATAAGAGAAGAAGACGCTCCAGATGCTGATATAGAGGTCAACACGCCCGAAGACGCGGCGGAATATGTGGCATATATGAAAACCCTTCCGTCTGTCATAATGATTCCCCTGTACGATCAGGAAGGCAATGTCATTGGGGAGTTCAAAACTTCAAACTCATACGGTGGAGGGAACGATAAACACTACGGCAGTTTGGAGGAAGCCCGTAAGGCTGAAGCAAACGGCGAATGAGAGCAGAGCTTGCTTTTCCCGGTCATTGTGCCGGGAAAAGCAAGCAATTAATTTTTATAAATAAGATATTGGATTTTTTGATAAGAACCCTATCGTTCAAATATATAAATACAAAACTATTTTCCATGGTGTTGACAATGTAAACAGCGCGGCATATAATGTGTTTACATCGTAAACAGCATGGAGTGTGATTGGAATGACTGAGCAGAATATAAGCCTTACCAATACTGAATGGAATCTCATGGAGTGCCTGTGGGAAGCGTCTCCGCGCACCGGCAGAGAGGCCGTGGATTATTTGCAGAAACATGTTGGCTGGACCCGGAGCACGACCCTGACGATGCTTTACCGAATGACGGTAAAGGGCCTCATCTGCTGCGATGATAAAGACGGTATGAAGGTTTATATTCCTCTAATTAAGCGGGAAGACGCGGTCATCAAGGAAACGGACGATTTCCTGAACCGTGTGTATAGGGGCAGCGTCAGTATGATGATGAGTACCATGACAAAGAAGCAAAAGCTCACAAAAGAAGAAATAGAAGAGTTATACACTATTCTCCGCGAGGCTGAGGGGGGAAAGAAATGACGGAGCTGATTATTACCTCCTCAGTTCTCATCCTCGTGGTGATTGTGCTGCGGCACCTTTTAAAAGGCAAAATCAGCCTGCGCCTGCAATACGCTCTTTGGGCGCTGGTGCTTTTGCGGCTGCTTGTACCGGTTACTTTATTTGAAAGCCCGATCAGTGTCATGAGCGCTGTTCAGGCAGCTAAATATGCACGCGAGGCATCAGTGGCATCCTCCCCCACTCCGACGCTTTCCTCGGCATACGGTGACATGGGGGCGGAGAATGCCGTCATACATGGCGCCGCGGAACAAAGCGTTATCAATTCCGTAACAGACGAATACCATCATGTGTTTCGCTGGGGGCTTTTGGCGCAATGGGCTTGGTATATCGGGATCGGTATCGTTGGGATGACCCTGTTTTTATCAAACCTCAGTTTCGGCAAAAAACTGAAAAAAAACAGAAAAGCATATGAGACGGATGACTGCAAGCTGCCGGTCTATATAGTGGACGCCTTAGCTTCCCCCTGCCTGTTCGGTTTTTTCCACCCTTCGATTTATATTACGCCGGAGGTAGCCGGGGACGAAATAAAACTGCGCCATGTCCTGGCCCACGAGTTGACCCATTACCGTCACGGCGACCACATCTGGGTGGCATTGCGTTGTCTCTGTCTCACCGCACACTGGTATAATCCGCTTGTCTGGCTTGCGGCAGCGCTTTCCCGCCGCGATTCTGAACTAGCCTGCGACGAGGGGACTATTAAGCGTATCGGCGAGGAGAGCCGTATGGAATATGGGTACACGCTGATCGGACTCACCTGCGAGAAACGAAAAGCCCTGGATTTGCTCAGCACGGCTACCACCATGACCGACGGTAAAAATGGCATCAAAGAACGCATCACACTGATCGCAAAAAAGCCGAAAGTGCTTATACCGGCGGTGATCTCCGTCGTTCTCGTCGCGCTCATTGCTGTTGGCTGCACCTTCACGGGGGCGAAACCCGAAAATGCTGAAATTATTCCTCTGACGGCAGACGAGGTAGAAACATATAACAAAGTTTTCGAACCGCTGCTATATGACGGGCATGGTAACCCAATAAGCGTCAATCCGATCAGCCAATTCCTTACCTCTTATTACGACAGGCCGGAGGACATCAATTTGGCCGAATTGCTGCGGTATTTCCCATCCGACGGCGATGTGACGGATAAAGCCGAATTTGAGTCACTGAAAGTCGCTGAGAATTGGCCCTTCGGCACCGACGTGACCTTAGGTGATATGCCGGTCCCCGTTCACAAATTTTTTGCCGACACCGTTAACAAAGCCTTAAAACAATACATGGGTATTACGCGTGATGATCTGAGCGGAGCGGGAATGGATGAGCTGGTTTATCTTAAGGACTATGACGCATACTATAATTTTACCAGTGATGCCGGGTTTGGCTCCTTCGTCTGCACGAGCGGGGAAAAGCAGGGCGATATCGTCAGCCTGTTCGGTGAGATTTCGACGCTCACGCTGAAAATACAGGGCAACGGTTTTCTGATTATATCGTATCAGCTCACGGAAGAAGTAACAGATGGCAGCAGTGCCGCAGACGAGATTGGACTTGTCGCGGATGGTGCTAACGTTCCTGACACGGTTGTCGCCGCGGCGAAAGCGCAAGTGGAGTGCTATTTTAAGATTGCTTGTGCAGATCAGCCAAAAAGTGAATATGTAAACTGGCGTATTGAGCTGCTTGATCGGATCTATACCTATGAAGATTTTGACGGACTGACATTGAATATTTACCGCATGAATTATGAATTTCTCTCTAAAGCGCCGGAAAATGTGGTGCTTGCCGGCGGAATGTATATCACGGATGACAACTGGGTGTGCCCCACCTATCCCAATTGTACCTATTTGATATTTAATGCGGATGATAGCTTTTATTTCCGCGCAGTGATGGAAAACGACTGTGAACCGGGAGACGAGATCTTTACCGCCGACCTAAGTGCAATGCGGCTTTCTAAGTCGGCGCTCAAGGCAGCAGGGGTTGGAGACGCAATTGCATCGGTTGATATAGACAAAGACGGAAAGGACGAGCATCTCTACCTTGATAAGACTCAGATGGATATTAGACGTTGTGTCACACTGCGTATTTACGATGACTGCGGATACGAAATCTGGAGCGGGGATGCCAACGGCTCACATGCCGGCTGGAATTCGCTATTTCTCTGTACCCTCGACGGAGACCCCTATCTTCTCAGATATAATCCCGAAATGTATGAGGGCTATTGTACGTACACTTATACGCTGTTCACACTGGAGAGTGGTGTGGAGACTGTGCACCAAACCAATACATTGGAGTTTGACATAAACGGGACCAAGGCTCTGGATACGTCTGGAATGGTTGCTTTCGCGGATGAAATAAATTCTCTGCTCGAAAAGAGTACGCTGCTAGTCAGCAGTAAAGACGGGACATTCGCGCTCGGCCCAGCTTCGTCCACCCCTTTCCTGGAAACCTACTCATGGCTCAATAGCTTCCCTGAACTCGATCTCTACGCCAAGGGCGATGACCTAGCTACGCGGCTTCAAAAGTATAGCGATTACGCTGTTTCAAATCGCGCGCAAATAAATTAACAAATCCTTATGGATAACACGGGGTGAATAGTTTGGCAGAGGAAGCCTTATTAGAAAACCAGGTTACATATTTGTATCATGCATCGGCCAAAAAGCTCTACAACCTCGCGCTTTATTCCATTGTCGACCAACCACTGGCCGAACAGCTTTCAATCGACGCGTTCGTCTCCACATTCCACCATCTAAAAGACAAATCTGATGCTACGCAGTTTCGAATAGAAAGCACCCGGCGTTTACATCTGATGTCGAAGAGAGCTTTAATTCTTCGCAGTTTGCGTAGCATCACTGAACCTGATCCACTTGAAATCATAAAATCCGTTAATGGTACAGAAAATATCCGAATTCAACAGTTGTTTTGCGGTTTGAATTATGATGAAAGATTTTTACTGTTGCTTTTATTACAGCAAGAATTCTCTCAGAAGCAAATAGCGCAAATTCTGTGTATCCCGATATTCATTGTCAAAAAACGAATATACAATATGCTAAACAGGGCTATGGATATATGGTCCAAACCAATGTATTCCCTTGCATCTGATGAAAAGCCGGAATAGTTGATAAAAAGTTGAAACTTTAATCTTACTATGTTTTGGGGTGATGACTGTGCCGCAGAGAATACTGATTGCCGACGACGAGACGGATATTGTAAACCTTCTCCGGGATTATTTTGAGATAAACAATTATGAAGTGCTGACGGCATTAAACGGCCAGGAAGCGCTGAAACAGGCGGAAAAGAATCCGGATATTATTCTGCTGGACGTCAATATGCCCGACATGGACGGTCTCAAAGTCTGTTTGCAGATTCGGAACTTCGTCTCCTGCCCAATTTTATTTTTGACCGCCCGCGTGGAGAATACCGATAAAATCAGTGGCTTTCAGGCCGGAGGGGACGACTACATCGTCAAGCCATTCTCCATCGACGAGCTCGGTGCGCGGGTATCAGCTCACCTGCGGCGTGAGGAACGGCATAAGGCGGCGGCCCATGTCAAGTTCGCTGGGGGTCTTGTGATCGATTATGCCTCCCGGACGGTCTGTTTCCAGAACGAGCCGATCCAGCTTGCAAAAAAAGAGTTCGATATTGTTGAGCTTCTTTCCATGAACGGTGGTCAGGTGTTTGACAAGGAGCGAATTTACGAACGAATTTGGGGCTGGGACAGCGAGGGCGACAGCGGCGTGGTCGCGGAGCATATCAGGAGAATCCGTGCAAAGCTTGCCGCAGCCGGATGCGATTCATATATCGAAACAGTCTGGGGGTGCGGGTACAAATGGGCAAAATAAAGCAGCTTTTCCGCGACCTGTCACTGAGGAAAAGCATCGCGCTGTACATCGCCGTTTTTGCCGTAATCGCAATAGCGCTGATAGCTCTTACTTCCGAGCTATGTTATTTGGCAATTTCAAGAATTGAAAAAAACTATCCGCCATCCGGAAATCAGTACTACCTCACGACCAAGGGCGGAGAACAGCTTGGGGAAGGCATTTATATCGGAACATCGCCCTCCGACATGTCAGCCGAAGACCGACGCAGCATCATTGTACTGAACACCGTTTCCAATGTTTCCGTCCCCATATTCTCCGCGCTTTGCGTTATCGCGGCGGCATTGCTGTTTTACCGGAACAAATTAAAAAAGCCGCTGCTCATCCTGGCAGCGGCATCCGACCGGATATCCAAAAACGACCTGGATTTTTCCGTTGACTATGAAAGCCGCGATGAAATGGGCAGGCTCTGTGGTTCTTTTGAAACTATGCGCGCCGCACTTGTAGAAAACAATAAAAGCATGTGGCGCGCCATGGAAGAGCGCAGGCGGCTGAACGCGGCCTTTTCCCACGATCTGCGCACTCCTCTTACGGTACTTCGCGGATATGCCGACTTTTTGAAAAACTATTTGCCGCAGGGCAAGGTCGGCGAGGAAAAAACAATTTCTACTGTTACCACTATGTCCGAGCAGATTGAACGCTTGGAAAACTACGTGCAAATGATGAGCGAGGCGCAGAAGTTGGAAGATATAACCATTACGCTAAAAGAGCCCGAAGTCTGCACCGTCCTTGAACAGCTGGAAAACACTGTTCAATTAGTTGCTCAAAATGCCGGTCTGAAATTCAATTTTGAAAGTGAGCTAAAGGAAAAGCAGCTCTGTCTTGATCTCCCAATTTTACTGCGGATTTACGAAAACCTGATTGCAAATGCCGCACAGTATGCAGAAAGCACGATTTCCGTACGGATCCGATATTCCGCTCCCCTGTTCACCGTGACTGTCTCAGACGACGGGGAAGGTTTTTCCGATGAAGATTTAAAACAGGCGGGCAAACCCTACTACCGGAGTCAGAAGGCGGACGCCGGAGATACTCATTTTGGGCTCGGCCTCTATCTGTGCAGAGTGCTGTGCCGGAAGCACGGAGGCGACATTTCTATTAAAAATGGCGATCACGGCGGAGCAAAGGTCTCTGCAAAAATTTATGTAAAAAGTTGAAAGAAAGTTGGAATATGAGTTTTAGACTCTCCTTGTAATAAAAATCAAGGAGAGTTTTTATGCCAAATTTTGATGAAAATAAAAAAGAAGTCGTACTGAAAACGGAAGGGTTAAAAAAGTACTACGGCTCCGAGCCAAACCTCGTCAAGGCTCTGGACGGGGTTGACCTGACCATACGGAAAAGCGAGTTTGTCGCCGTGGTCGGCACATCAGGCAGCGGCAAGTCCACCCTTTTACATATGCTCGGCGGGCTTGACCGTCCGTCTGGCGGCACCGTCATTGTCAACGGCGATGAAATTTTTTTACTAAAGGACGAAGATCTCACAATCTTTCGCAGAAGAAAGATCGGCTTTGTATTTCAGAACTACAATCTGGTTCCTGTATTGAATGTATATGAGAATATCGTGTTGCCCGTCGAGCTTGACGGAGCAACGCCGGACGAAACATATGTTGGCAAAATCATTGAAGCACTTGGTCTTGCCGGGAAGCTCAACAATTTGCCGAATAACCTGTCCGGTGGCCAGCAGCAGCGCGTGGCCATCGCAAGGGCATTGACCACCAAGCCCGCCATCCTGCTGGCCGACGAGCCGACCGGTAATCTTGACAGTAAAACGAGCCGGGATGTGCTGGAGCTTCTCAAAGCCACAAGCAGGAACTTCAAACAGACCGTCGTGATGATTACCCACAACGAGGAAATCGCGCGTATGGCGGACCGGACCATCCATATTGAGGACGGCAGAATCGTGGACGGTGACCGCGCATGAGAAGCCGAAACGCCATACGAAATTTGTCTAATAAAAGCTTCAAAGCAAGCAGATCCCGCAATATCATCGCCATCATCGCCATCGCGCTCACCTCGGTCCTCTTCACGACGCTTTTTACCATGGGAATCGGTACGGTGGAAAGCTTTCAGAAAGCGACTATGCGTCAGGCCGGCGGGGATGGTCACGCGGTCCTAAAATATATAGGCGACGATGAATTTGATCATATCAAAGATAACCCGCTGATAAAGGAAATCGCCTACGACCGCGTGCTTTGCGACAGCGTGGATAATGAAGAATTCTTGAAGCGACGCGCAGAGTTCTGGTACTATGACGACGTCGGTTTGAAACTGGCGTTTTGCGAACCGACGAGCGGCCACAAGCCCGTGGCCGAAAACGAGGTGATTGCCGACACCAGAACGCTGGAACTTCTCGGCGTTCCGCTCGAGGTTGGCGCTCCTCTGACGCTGACACTGACCGTAAATGGAGAAACCGTACAGCGGGACTTTGTCCTTTCCGGTTGGTGGGAAAGCGACCCGGCGTTTAATATCGGACGAATCGTGACCTCGCGCGCCTATGTTGACGCACATGCGGATGAGCTTAGAAACACATACAAAGTGTCTCAGAAGTTAACCGGTGTAATTTGTGCGTATATCAAGTTTCATAACAGCGCAGATTTAGAAGGTAAGCTTGAACGAGTCATTACGGAAAGCGGATATTCACTCGACGAAAACTCGCCTGATTACATAGAGCATAATGTGAACTGGTCTTACCTGTCGGCGAATCTTGGTACGGATGCCGGTACGCTAGCGGCGCTCTGTTCCGGGCTGCTGCTAATCGTTCTGACAGGC
>JAYFQM010000110.1:0-10403 GCA_034927185.1 Oscillospiraceae bacterium
ATGCAGTCGCTCGTTTCTGCGCTGCTGGTCTGCGTTCTGGTATTTGCTTTCCTTTTCAGAATCATCGGAATTATCGGCTCATCTATGGAACCGACATTCTCGGACAAGGACAGCGTAATCATATCCGACCTGTTCTTTACGCCCAAGCAGGGCGACGTCGTCGTGCTCCGCAAGCTTTCTTTCCAGGAGGAGCCGATTATTAAGCGCGTCATAGCTGTGGCGGGCCAAACAGTCGATATCAATTTCGAAAAGGGCATCGTCTATGTTGACGATCAACCCCTCGACGAGCCCTACATCAGAGAGCTGACGCTTACGCCGCTCGATTTTGACGGAAAAATAACTGTTCCGGAAAACAGCGTATTTGTGATGGGCGACAACCGCAACAATTCGACTGACAGCCGCAGTGCGATGATTGGCTGCGTAGACGACCGCTATATTATGGGCAAGGTCCTTTTGAGACTTCTTCCGGTCGATAAATTCGGCGTAATAGAAAGCGCCGGTTCGTGAGGTGAGCTGATGTCCGAAAAAACCGAAAAAATGAATATTCAGTGGTTTCCCGGACATATGACCAAGGCTCAGCGAATGATCGAGGAAAACATGAAGCTCGTTGACGCCGTATGCGAAGTTATAGACGCCCGCATACCTTATTCGAGCCGCAATCCGGATATTGACAGACTTGCAGGGACAAAGCCCCGCCTTATCGTATTAAATCGCGTCGATCAGGCGGACCCTGTCGTGACAGCGCTATGGCGAAACTACTTCAAGTCCCAGGGGCTTCACGTTCTGGAAACGGACTGCAAAAGCGGAAAAGGCGTGCCCGGCTTTGCCGACGCTATACGCTTTGTCCTCAGGAACAGGCTTGAGGCTTTGGCCGCAAAGGGACAGGCGACACGACCTCTGCGCGTCATGATACTCGGCATCCCTAATGTGGGGAAATCAACGTTCATCAATAAAGTTGCAAAGCGCCGGGCTGCTCTTGCTTCCGACAAACCGGGTGTCACGCGCGGAAAGCAGTGGATAACCGTCGACGCCGGGCTTGAGCTTCTCGACACTCCTGGAATACTCTGGCCACGCTTCGATAGTCAGGAGGTCGGAGAGTGTCTGGCCTTTACCGGCGCCATCAGAGATCAGATAATGGACAGGGAAACACTAGCGGCAAATCTCATGGTGAAGCTGCGCGAGCTATATCCCCAGAGTATTGAGCAGCGCTACAAATTTGCACCTGACTCCGGGGCAAACGGCTTTGAGCTTCTTGAAGAGGCCGCTAAAAAACGAGGCTTTATAGTGTCAAAAGGGGAATATGATCTTGAGCGTATGTCGGCTATACTGCTGGACGAATTTCGTGACGGTAGGCTTGGCCGCATCAGCCTTGAAAGGCCAAGGGTGTAACTATGGACCTGTGGGCTATAGAACGCGATATACTCCGAAGCGGTGTGAACTCGCTGTGCGGAGTGGACGAAGCGGGGAGAGGCCCGTTAGCCGGGCCGGTATGTGCTGCGGCGGTAATTCTGCCTCACAGCTTGGAGATCAGAGGACTTAACGATTCAAAAAAGCTCACCGAGAAAAAGCGAGAGGAGCTTTTTTCAATAATAACCGAAAACGCCGTTTCTTATGGAATTGCGTTCGCAAGCGTCGAAGAGATCGAGGAGCACAACATTCTCGGCGCGACCTACATAGCGATGAACAGGGCTATCAATATACTAAAAGAAAAGCCGGAGCTTTCGCTTATCGACGGCAACAGGACGGAGGGCATTTTGTACAGGTTCATCCCGATTGTCGGGGGCGACGCGAAATGCGCGAGTATAGCCGCAGCTTCAATACTTGCTAAGGTAACTCGAGACAGACTTATGCTCGAATACGCGGAAAAGTATCCACTTTATGGCTTTGGCGCCCACAAGGGCTACGGGACAAAGGCTCATTACGATGCGCTGCGGGAATTCGGCCCCTGTGAGATACACCGTATGTCGTTCCTCAAAAAGTTTTTCGCGGAGGACTCAGCATGGACAAAAAGCTTGTCGGGCGCTTCGGAGAACAGGCAGCAGCAGAGTATCTGAAGAAAAAACAATATAAAATTATCGGACTTAACTATTACTGCCGTTTTGGGGAGATTGACGTTATAGCGGAAAACAAAAAATACATCGTTTTTGCCGAAGTCAAGCTCCGAAAATCGGACAGCTTCGCAGAGGCAAAGGAATTCGTTACCCGGTCGAAGCAGGAAAAAATCATTAAAACCGCTTCCATCTGGTTGCAGACAAATGAAACGAAGCTTCAGCCGCGCTTTGACGTTATCGAGATATATGCCCCCGATGGGACAGCCTCCAATACCGTGAGAATCAACCATATAGAAAACGCATTTCAGTAAGGAGCATACCAATGAAGTATTTCAGCACAAGAGATAAGAACAACAGGGTGACGGCGGCTCAGGCGATTGCTCAGGGACTCGCTTCGGACGGAGGGCTATTTGTTCCCGAAACCATTCCGGCCGTTTCACTGAGTGAGATCGAAGCGCTGTGCCGAATGGATTACCGCGAAAGAGCAGCCGTAATCATGGGAAGATATCTTGACGAGTTTACGCGCGACGAGCTCAGCGCTTTTGTCAGCGAAGCTTATGCAGATAATTATGATTCGGAGGAGATCGCGCCGACACGTTTTCTACATAAAAACACAGCCGTTCTCGAGCTCTGGCACGGCCCCACCTGCGCTTTTAAGGATATGGCTCTTCAGATGCTTCCCAGACTGCTGACGGCTTCTCTGAAAAAGCTGGGTGAAAGACGAAAGGTCTGCATACTGGTCGCAACCTCCGGCGACACCGGAAAGGCAGCTCTCGAGGGCTTTGCAGATGTAGAGGATACCTCAGTTGTCGTTTTCTACCCGCTGGACGGTGTTTCAGATGTGCAGAAGCTCCAAATGATGACTCAGCACGGCAAGAATGTCTTTGTTTCCGCCGTTGAAGGCAACTTCGACGACGCTCAGACCGGCGTTAAGAAGATATTCGGAGACCGCGACTTTGCAAAGACGCTCGATGAAAAGGGCGTGTTCCTTTCTTCCGCAAACTCCATCAACTGGGGCAGGCTGCTTCCACAGATCGTCTATTACTTTTCAGCCTACTGCGACTATGTCGGTTCGGGCAAAATCGCCATGGGCGACGAAATTGACTTCTGCGTGCCTACCGGCAACTTCGGCGATATTCTCGCGGGCTGGTTCGCAAAGAAAATGGGCCTTCCCGTAAGGAAGCTCATCTGTGCCTCAAACAGTAACAATGTTCTGACAGATTTCATAAATACGGGAGTCTATGACCGCAACCGCGAGTTTTTCACGACTATTTCACCATCTATGGACATTCTTGTCTCCTCGAATCTAGAGCGCCTTTTATTTATGTTTTCGGACGACGTGTCCGTTAAGGGCTGGATGGAAGATCTCAGAGCAAAGGGCAGATACGACGTTGGAGCAGAGGTCCTTTCAAAAATTCAGGCGGATTTTGAAGCCGGATTTTCAAGCGACGATGAAGCAAAGGCCTATATACGCGAGCTTTTTAAAAGTACCGGCTATCTGATGGACACACATACAGCCGTCGCATATTCCGTGCTTGCCAATATGACCCGAATCGGGGAGGAGTTCCCGACAGTCATTGTTTCCACAGCAAGTCCTTATAAGTTTTCAGACAGCGTTCTGGACGCTCTGGGCGAAAGCTCAGCGCTATCGGGGGCCGGTCTAATCGGAAAGCTTGAAGATGTCACCGGAACAAAGGCTCCCGTACCGCTCACGGGCCTGGATGCCAGAACAGTGCGATTCACCGGTTGTACTCCAAAAGAGGATATGGCAGAAGTTGTCCTGAGATTTCTTTCCTAGTAGTTTATCAAGAAATGCGGCGAAACCGCAAAATATAATGCTGGGGTGATAGGCATATGCCTCTCACCCCAGCATTATATGTAATGCCCGGCACTATTTTATCACCAGAGACGACAGATAGCTTTTCACATCGCGGAGTGCATATTCGTACGCCCGATATGCCCCGTTGCGTACGGCCCAGTCAAACATGGTTCCGCGGCTAATGCGCAGGATTGTATCGGCAATCTCCGACGGGGATGTATCGCTTACGAGCTCGCCTACGGAAATAGCTCTCATGACCAACTCTCGGATATAGAAGTTCATGGAGCGGTTCGGTTCAATAACGCTTTTACCGCCGGTTTTTAACTGGGTTCTGAGCACCTGCTGCCACAGGAGCAGCTCGCCGGTTTTATAGTCCATCATAATTTCGAGTATCTGCGCGTCTGATTCCTCGTCGAAAAGCCCTTCATGATTACCGCATTGATAGGCTATTATGAAATACAGGGCTTCAAGCACCGAGCCGTATTTCTTCCTGCGCGCTCTTGTTACGATTTCCTCGTCAAAGAAACGATAGGCTTCCAGGAGAAGATCCTCTTTTGAGCCATAGTAGTGATAGAAAGTCCCAACTGAAACACCCGCCGCTGAACATATATCCTTTATGCAGACGGAGTCCATATCCCTTTCGGAGAATATTTGCAGACCGGCGCTGAAGAGCTTCCGCCTCGTCCTTGTTGCCTGCTCCTTTCGTGTCATTTTTTCCTGCTCATTATTATTCATATATTTTTACCACCTGAATTATATGCTTTGACAAATATTACAAAGCATATTGACATCGCATACATATATTGATATAAATAAACTAATTTCATCGAATCATATTCAATGAATATTCCCGCATATTTAGAATATACAACGCGCGATGATTTGTCAACAGCTTAATACTGCTTAAACATGCCGGGATTTATTAAGAAGCTGTAATCGTAGTTTGATATGGAGGCATCTGATATGGGAGAATGGAAAAAAAGCGGCTGTGTACTTTGTGCGCAAAACTGCGGACTTGAGATGGAAATCGAAAACAACAGGATCGTAAAAGTCAGGGGAGATAAAGACAACCCGCGTTCAAAGGGCTATTGCTGCCGAAAGGGATTGAGCATAGGAAGCTATGTACATAACGCCGACAGGCTCAAATACCCTATGAAAAAAGTGGGAGATCATCATGAGCGAATATCGTGGGATCAGGCAATAAAGGAGATTTCGGAGAAGCTGCTCAAAATCAAGGCGGAGCATGGCGGAAAAACAATTGCCTATATGGGCGGCGGCGCGATCGGCGGTCAAATGGAGGCTGCGATCGGGCTTCGTTTGCTGAGCTTTCTCGGATCAAGAAATTATTATTCCTCGCTTGCGCAGGAATTCTCCAACATTTACTGGGTCGACGGACGAATCCAGGGCAAGCAGGGCATGCCCTTCATGTGCGATATTCATAACGCAGATACGGTTGTTGCCTGGGGGTGGAACGGCTGGATGAGCAATCAGGAGCCGCGCGCACGAGAACTGATTTTGAACCTCCAGAAAGACCCCGATAAAAAGCTTATCGTCATAGATCCCCGCGTTTCGGAAACCGCCGAGCACGCTGATATTCATCTCAAGCTGAAATCCGGCTCAGATACCATGCTCCTCAAAGCGATGATCAGAATCATTCTCGATAGGGGATGGGATGACAAGGACTTTATCGAGCAGCATGTGAGCGGCTGGGATGAGGTCGCGCCGTTTTTTGATGGGTTTGACGCCGAACGGGCCATCACTGAGGTGTGCGGACTAGATTACGCCGGCGTGCTTGAGGTAACTGAACTCATAGCAAAGACCAAGTCCTGCATTCATCAGGATCTGGGCATCTATATGAACCGAAATTCAACAGTCAACAGCTACCTTCTTTTCGTATTGAGGGCAATTACCGGGCGCATTTGCGTTGAGGGCGGCTATGTTATCCCGGCTTCACTTTATGCGATGGGCAGCAACTCGGACGAAAGAAATCCCAAGACCGCCCGGACGGCAAAGCACAATATGTTCCCCGTATACGGCGTCTATCCGCCGGCAATTTTTCCGGACGAGGTGCTGGACGACAATCCAGATCATCTCAGAGCCGTTATTGTCAGCGCCTGCAATCCGTTGCGCTCATATCCCGACACCCTGGCATACGAAAAAGCCTTTGCGGCTCTCGATCTTTCGGTCTGTATCGATGTTGCATACAACGAAACGGCCCGTCTCAGCGATTATGTTCTGCCTTGCCTCAGCTACATGGAATCGTACGACACCACCTGCTTCAACTATACATACCCCGAGCTGTATTTTCAGCTCCGCCAGCCGGTGATCAGGCCCTTGAGCGAAGAGGAGAGGGAAGGCTCTGCTATAATTCTCTCGCTTATAAAGGAAATGGGCTTTTTACCGGAGCTTCCTCAGACGCTTTATGACGCGGGCGGGGAGAGTATAACGGCATACGGCATGGAGCTTATGATGTTTATACAGGAGCACATGGAATATGCAAAAATCATGCCCGTTATACTTGCCGAAACTTTGTCGCCTTCTTTGGGCTCAGTAAATCAGGCTTTGATTGTCGGGCTGCTTATGGGCGCGGGCAAGGCTTTCAAGGCGGGCGCCGTAGCTCTCGGTTATCCCGATGACGATTTGACAATGACCGAAACAATTTACAACGACATTATGGCGCATCCCGGTGGTATGATTTTGTCCCGCTTTACAAGAGATAATTTCAGCCTATTGAAAACTGAAGATAAAAAACTCGCGTTAAGAATCATAGAGCTTGACGAACAGCTAAAAAATGTTACAATAGAAAATGAGCTCGAAAGCTTAAAAATGCCGTCAGATATGCCGATGATTCTTCACGCTGGCCTTCATCATGAGACCGTTGCAAACACTACCCTGCGCGATCCCGCGTGGAACAAAGGCAGGGATGCTGACGCAATGCTTATAAGTGAAGCGGACGCCGAAAACATGGGCGTTATAAATGGCGAAACGGTGAAAATAGTAACCAAGGCGTCAAGCGCCGCCCTTCCTGTCGAGGTAAGCAAGTATGCTTCGGAGGGTGTGGTTTACATCCGTCACGGCAGAGGGCTTGTTTATGACGGCGTCAAATACGGAGTTAATGTAAACGAACTGGTTTCAGGCATTGACAGCGATGAGTTTTTTACGCCGACTCACAGACGCATACCCTGCCGTATCGAGAAGCTTTCATAGCCGGCGGGAAACTTAAAAATAAATATTGTTCTTTGAGCAAAAGCACCTAAGCCCTTTGGGTATGGTACTGCGCCGAGACTCTGAGTCTCCGGGGTTTGCGCGGAAACGCGCGGGCCTTCCACTGTGAAAAAAGGAACGGATGATACGGCACCCTATGGGAGTGCTTATGTTGTCGTTTGCCTGCGCGCAAAAGCGGTGCAGCTACTTTTTCAAGGTGGCTGCGCTGCTTTTTTGTTCCTATAATTTTGAATTATTTGCGGGAGGGCCGCATGAAATTTGGAGCCGTTATTCTCGACGGCGGAAAAAGCCGCCGAATGGGTCGTGACAAAGCAGAACTTATGATCGCTGGAAAGACCTTCCTTGAGCATATTGCCGGTGAACTCGGCGACTTTGAAGAGCTGATGATATCCGTGAACAGTACGGAGAAGTACCCGCATACGAAATATAAAATCGTCACCGATATTTATACTGATTGTGGCCCCATGTCGGGTATCCACGCCGCGCTTTCGGTATGTGATTCCGACGTTCTGCTGGTCGTCTCCTGCGATCTGCCGCTTTTCAGAAGCGAGCTTGGTATATATCTCCGCGAGCAATTGTCGGCGGATTTAGACGCAGTCGTACCTGTTACATCAGATGGAAGAATACATCCTCTATGTGCGGTATATCATAAACGCACGGTGCCCATATTTAAAAAATATCTGGATGCGGGAAATTATAAAATACTTGAAGCGTTCAAAAGTATGCGGGTGAAGTTCATACCGCTTGACCGTACACCCTGCAGTGAAAAGTGGCTGCAAAACGTCAATACTCCTGAGGAATATGAAGCACTTTGCGCTCAGAAAGAGAGAATCCTATGAAACTGATTAAAACAACTGAAGCTGTCGGCAACGTTTTGTGCCACGATTTAACTCAGATAATTCCCGGAGTCACAAAAGACGCCAGATTTCGAAAGGGACATGTCGTGTCGGAGGAGGACATACCGGTGCTGCTCTCAATGGGCAAGGAAAATCTTTATGTCTGGGAAATGGCGCCCGGCATGCTTCATGAGGATGAAGCCGCGTTCAGGCTGTTAGCTCTCTGCAAAAATGATTATATGACCCATAATGAGCCAAAAGAAGGGAAAATAGAGCTGCGGGCGGACTGCGACGGCCTGTTTACCGTTGATGTTGAGCGCCTTCTTGCCGTCAACAGGCAGGACGAAGTGATGATTGCAACGCGCCACGGCAACACGGCCGTTAAAAAAGGTGATAAGCTTGCGGGTATGCGAGTGATACCACTGGTAATCGAAGAAGAGAAAATCAGAACAACAGAAAAAGCAGCGGGAACCGGGCCCCTGCTTGAAATACGCCCATGGAAGCTCCATACAGCAGCGATAATAACAACGGGCAGCGAAGTGGCTAAAGGACTTGTGAAAGACGCCTTCACGCCTGTGGTGGCGGGTAAGCTTGCGGCTTTCGGGATAACCGTAATTTATCACAGCGTTGTTGGTGACGACAGAAAAGCTGTTATTGAAGAAATAAATAAGGCCCGCAGCAACGGTGCAGAGCTTATAATTTGTACGGGCGGCATGAGTGTTGACCCCGACGATCAGACGCCGGGAGCAATAAGAGAAAGCGGCGCGAGAATCATACGCTATGGAGCGCCGGTTTTGCCAGGAGCCATGCTCCTTGTGGGCTATTTTGATGACGGAACTCCGGTCATGGGACTGCCCGGATGCGTTATGTACGCTAAAGCCACAATATTTGATCTTATTTTGCCCCGAATAGCCGCCGGAATGGAAATAACAAGCGACGACATTGCAAAGCTTGGTCACGGCGGCCTTTGCCTCGGCTGCGGCGAATGCCATTATCCTGTCTGTCCCTTTGGGAAAGGAGAATAGCAGATGAGGGTATCTCTGGAAAAGGCAAATGAGCTGATTAGAGCCACTCTTCGTCCACTCCCGCCTGTTCGGCTGCCTCTATCCGAAGCCCTGGGCTGTATTACGGCTGAGTGTGTAACAGCTTCTATGGATCAGCCGCCGTTCCCGCGCTCGCCCTATGACGGCTACGCGCTGAGAGCGTTGGACAGCAGAGGCGCCTCCCGCGAAAGCCCTGTATTATTAACCGTAATCGGGCAAAGCTTCGCAGGTAAGCCTTCAGATAAATCGGTCGGAAAAGGCGAGTCTGTTCGAATAATGACGGGAGGAGTAATTCCCGAGGGCGCCGATTGTGTCATTCCGCAGGAATTGACGGACGAGGGAGAAGATAGAGTCGGGATATATGAAATTCTGGAGCCATATGACAATTATTGCAGACAGGGCGAAGATTTTTTAAAAAATACAGAACTCGTTCCATCCGGTATTGCCGTTACGGCCGCTGTTCTTGCTGTTGCTGCGAGCGCGGGCCTGACGAGCCTCTTGGTGTATCCAAAACCGCGAGCCGCCGTGCTTTCAACAGGAGACGAGCTTCAGACACTTGGTTTTCCACTTATAAATGGACAAATATATGGTTCGAATGCCCCATACCTAACCACCCGCCTTGCCGAGCTCGGCTTGCCTGTTGCTCATACCGCACTGGTTCATGACGAACTGGCGGAAATTGCGCGCGCCTTTGAAATGGCAGCCAATC
The DNA here is from genome assembly GCA_034927185.1 of Oscillospiraceae bacterium. Taxonomy (GTDB): domain Bacteria; phylum Bacillota; class Clostridia; order Oscillospirales; family Oscillospiraceae; genus UBA2658. Next base: position 9,684 of record JAYFQM010000110.1, read on the forward strand.
ATTCCGATATCGTCATTTCGACCGGCGGCGTTTCGGCGGGTAAGAAGGACCTTGTGCCGGATGCTCTGGAGAGTCTCGGCGCAGAAACGATTTTCCACGGAGTTGAAATAAAGCCCGGAATGCCCGCTGCGCTGGCGATACTCGGCGGTAAACCGGTAGTTGCCCTATCCGGCAATCCTTTTGCCAGCGCCGTGACATTCGAACTGCTGGCAAGACCCGCGCTGGCGATTCTTGCTTCAAATCCATTTTTTGAGGCACACCGTTTCGGCGCAAAGCTTTCAAACGGATTTAACAAAGCTCGTCCCGTGCTGAGATTCGTACATGGTCTGTTTAATGACGGTATGGTTTCTATTGGAAGCGGGCAGGGAAGCGGGCAGCTTCGCACAATGATCGGCAGCAACTGTCTGGTTGAGCTTCCGGCGGGGCAAGAGCCTATATCTTCGGGGACAGTCATCAACGTTTTTTTGCTGGAGGGCGGTATTTATGGCGGGTAGACCTGTGCTTCTGGCGATAAGCGGCGTTAAGAATTCCGGAAAGACGACCCTGATTGAGAAACTCCTGCCTATATTGGCAGAAAACAACATAAGCACCGCCGTTATCAAGCACGATGGTCACAGCTTTACACCGGATACTCCGGAGACTGACAGCTATCGATTTTTTGCCGCGGGGGCCTGCGGGACAGCGGTGTTTGACGGGGAAAAATTCTCTCTGACAAACCGG
>JAYFQM010000098.1:0-5481 GCA_034927185.1 Oscillospiraceae bacterium
TCACCCTCAACAAGCAGCGTAGAAAGCAGGGAAAGCAATTCCTGTCTGCTTTCAACGTAAAAGCCTGCCATATTGTTTTTTTGTAAATTGCTAATCGCTTTCTTTACTCTCTCATTCATGCAAGCAAAATCTCCTAAATAATATAAACAACACGAAATCATATAAGCTCATTATACCATGTCCGTACCGCAAAATGTTAGCGCCGTCACAGGAAGTGGCGGCATTTTCATATCCAAATCGAACGAAAGGAAGTATGCTCTATGGCAAAACAGCCGAAAGCAAAAGCTCCTCTGAAGGAGGATGCCAAAATTAAGGATTTCCTCGACATGATCGCGCCGGGCATGATCAAATTCCAGACCGACCATTTTATATGCGGCAACACTTTCCGTTGCGTATGGGCCTTGCGGGAGTACCCTACCAGTTTGTTATAGACGAAGAAATGACAGCAAAACGGGGTGTATATACAAACAAGATAACAACTAATTAAGGATTCTATATATGATAATTGCGATGATAAAAACCCAAATGCAAAAGATCGGTATCGCATAACGCCATTTTTTTGGTTTGCCGTCAGACCACATATCTTTTGCTTGTTCAAAACATTCATCCATTATATTGACTGGTATGAGTTTAACGGCCAATGCAATCAAAAGCGGAAGAATGATTATATCGTCAAGGTAGCCGAGAACAGGTATAAAATCTGGAATCACATCAATTGGAGATAAGGCATAGACGACAGTTATCGCTGCCACGATCTTTGCGACGAGCGGTGTATCTTCACGTTTATATGCAAGGAACAGGGCCGACAGCTTGCTTTTTAATTCTTTGACTTTTTCTTTGATATTGATTTTTGTAACCACGGTTCACCAACCTTTATTGAAAAGCTTTTGCATTTTTTGCTCTGCCACCAAGAATTATTTTAATTATGACGGCTGAAACGATCCCCAGAACTCCGCCGAACAAGAACGGAGCGTCTGAGTTGATATTATCCCACATCAGCCCTGCCACGATTGACGACAGGAGCAGACCGATGCCCTGCAACATGCCATAAAGTCCAAGCACGGTTCCCTTTAGTCCGGAAGGCGAGTTTTCTGCTATAAAAGCCCGCTCCGCGCCGCTGATAAACGCATTGTATGCGCCGTAAGCAATAAACAGCAGCACAATTGCTGGCTTTGATGATAAAAGCGCAAAGCCAAGATACACAAGGCCGTAAATCAGGTATCCCGGAACAAGAATTTTGCTCCTTCCAAATTTATCGGACAGTTTGCCTGACGGTATCGCGAGGATGGATGCGGAAACGTTGAAAATCAAATACAACAAAATGACTTGGGACGCCGAAAAGCCTTGTTCCTGCGCTTTCAGCAGTAAAAATGTATTGGATGAATTTCCAAGACAAAAAACAAATATTACGGCGAGATATGATTTCAGGTTTCCATCAAGCTTTATTCCTTTCAGCGTCAACTTCTCGCAGGGTGCTTCGCAGCTTTTGTCTTCCCTGATTGCAAAAATGATCAGGATTCCGATGACTGCCGGAATAATGGAGAACAAGAATGCCTTATGAAACCCAAAATTGGTTGCGATAAATATGTAGGCAACCAGCGCGCCAAGCGACGAACCCGCCATATCAAGCATCTTATGCAGCCCGAAAGACCCGCCAAGCTTTTTGCCATCGCTCGACTGTGCTACAAGCGCGTCTCGCGGCGCGGTGCGGATGCCCTTTCCAGTGCGGTCGATCACTCTTGCTACTAAAACACCAAACCATGACGTAGCCAGAATAAGAAATAACTTATAAACCACCGACGCCGAATATCCTGCAAAGGCAAGGCGTTTTTTATTATGATACACATCCCCAATATAACCACTGAACACCTTGAGAAGTGAGGCGATGCTCTCGGCAATTCCCTCGATAACCCCTACAATTGCGGGCGACGCCCCAAGAGTAGCCGTCAAAAAGAGCGGAACAAGCGGGTAAACCATTTCGGTGCTCATATCCACAAACATGCTGACAAGCCCGATTAGTACAATATTGGATATTACTTTTTTCTTTTTCATTTCAATACCTACGCTTTTTCGTTGAATTCGTACACTTTGTCGCAAAAGCCATCCAGAGCCTCCGCACATTTTGACAGCACTAACTTTGCTTTTTCCCGATGCGACGCAGCAAAAGAATCTCTTGCAATTATTTTCTCATACCATTGTTTAAGTTTGTTGAGTTCTTCCTCATTTTCCTCGATTTCAGCAAACGTAAAATTCTCTCTGGCGATTTCCTTGTCAATTTCTTTGAAGAATTCTTCACATTGTTCAAGCAGTTCACCGTATTCTTCATCCCTTGCTGCGTTTAACCGTTCAATAATAATTTTTTTACCATCCTCATCTACGGAGGATGTCATGACAAATGCCTCTCCACTATTCTGGAAAACCTCGCTTTTAATCTCATTCAACAAACTGTAATTTTCATCGCTTAAAGGCAATATCCACATGGATTGTTGAATACTGACTGCTCCGATTTTTTTCAGTTTTCTCCATATGGACACTCGTGCCCTTGACGGCTCCCTTGGTAATGTATAGTTGATCGCGATCCACTCGTTCTGTTCCATAAAATCACCCTTAATAAATGTAATACCGGTTACAAATTAATATATCATAAAGTAATACTGGTTACAATACCAAAAAAAATTATCGGTCTGATTTTTATCAGGCCGATTTTTAATAAAGTTTTGAAAGGAGCGGATAACAATGAAAATAAAACCCCACTAAACTATCGTATGACGATAGCCATGTTAAGGAGTTTCTCGACATGATTTCATCCTCGGTGGTCAAATTCAATACGGATCATTTCATCTGCGGCAACACCTTCCGCTGCGTCTGGGCGCTGCAAGAATACCCGACTTACTTTTATGGGCAATAAGAACAACGTGGCTGCTAAGTTTAAATATGTATTAAATCAGGCCGACAGTATCTCAAAATACTGTCGGCCTAAAAATTCTACATCTAAGATAGTGATTTTGCCAGTTCCGATATTTTCGATTCTATAGTCCGGATTACTGCTAGAACTTCCTGATCGCTTTGGCATGTCGGGTCAGACAGCCCCCAGTCCTCACGGCGCTTGCAGGGAAGATAAGGGCATTCAACGTTGCAGCCCATCGTAACAACTACATCTACAGACGGTATCTCCTCAAGCAGCTTGGGACGTTGGCTTTGTTCCATATCAATTCCATAAAGCTGTTTCATCAGACGAATAGCATCGGGATTGATACGGTCTTTTAACTCCGTTCCCGCAGAATAGCTTTCAAAAACGTCTGCGGCGAAACGCTTACCCAACGCTTCGGCAATCTGGCTCCGGCAGGAGTTGTGTACGCAGATAAAGGCAACCTTCGGTTTATTCATTTGGAAACCACCCTTTCGTATTGTTCGCAATTCTGACAAGTATCAGCATAACAGGCACTTCCGTAAGAACACCCACGATGGTGGCAAGCGCGGCGGGACTTTGTGTACCGAAAAGAGATATAGCAACGGCAACCGCCAGCTCAAAGAAATTGGAAGCGCCGATCATTCCGGCAGGAGCGGCAATGTTGTGCGGCAGTTTTAATGCCTTGCTTGCAAGATATGCGATGAAGAAAATGAGGAATGTCTGGATAATCAGAGGTATTGCGATTAGCAGAATGTGCAGAGGATTTTCGAGAATCACATTTCCCTGGAATGAGAAGATAATTACAAGTGTCAAAAGCAAACCGATAATGGTGACATTTCCGAATTTCGGGATAAAGCGGCTTTCAAAGTACTCCAGTCCATGTTTCCTCGTAATGTAATTTCGGGTTATCACGCCGCCTGCCAGCGGGATGACTACAAACAGGACTACCGATAGAATCAACGTGTCCCATGGAATAGACACGCCGCCGATGCCAAGCAGAAACGCGACAATCGGCGTAAACGCGACGAGGATAATGAGGTCGTTGGTCGCGACCTGCACCACAGTGTAGGCGGCGTTGCCCTTTGTAAGATGGCTCCATACAAACACCATGGCGGTACAGGGGGCTGCGCCCAGCAGGATTGCACCGTACAAGTAGTCCTTTGCAAGCTCCGCTGGAATCAGAGGCTTGAAAATTACAAAGAAAAACAGCCATGCGATCCCGAACATGGTAAAAGGTTTGATAAGCCAGTTGGTTACCCAGGTGACAAATAAGCCCTTTGGGTTTTTACCGACATTTCTGATGCTTTGGAAATCGACTTTGAGCATCATGGGATAGATCATGAGCCAGATGAGTATGGCGATGGGTATTGAAACATTGGCATACTCAAAACGCCCCAGGAAGGCAGGAATCACAGGCAGGAACTTTCCGATCAGCACTCCTACGACCATGCACAGAGCAACCCACAGCGTCAGATATTTTTCAAAAAAGCCGATTCCTGTATTTTCGCTCTTTTCCACAACTTTGCCACCTCACTATTGATTGAGTTCATAGATCTCTTTTTGCTGTTTCTGATTCAGCGCCTTTTCAGTAGTTACCGCGATAATCAGAATGCCGACGATGCTAAGCGCCAGTCGGGTTAGCGTGAAAGTAAGCCCCAGACTTGCTGCTTCAAAGGTCAGCATCGGTATTTTGGTCGTTGACCATGCTCCAATGAATATAAAAACATTGAACAGGCTGCTGCCCTTTTTCAGCATTACTCCGGCAACAGGAAACGCCGCATATAGCGGTCCAGCGGCGGCTGATCCAAGCAGAAAAGCAATCAGGATTCCTTTTAGTCCTGAACCCTTGCCGGTGTATTTCATCATGGTAGCCCGGTCAACCCATACATCCAGTAACCCCAGGAGAATAAAGATCGGAGGGATTACCGATATCATTTCCATAAAGTTCTGCTTTGTAATGCTGATGGATTTCAGTCCGATATCCGGAAGCGCGATGCCTATCACGATGTTAATGATAATCAGCAGAAGAAATACCCTGTACCGTTTCAAGAAAGCTTTCATCACAGTAACACCCCAATCACTAACGCGGCAATCAGTGAAAATACAAAGGCTGCAATATTCCGGATAATCGCAGCACGCTTTCCGAAGGTTTTTATCTCGAGCGGCAGAGTCACAATTCCGACCATCATAAGCGTGGAAACGAACGCCGCGATCTGCATGTATCCCGCACCGTTTTTCAGAAGCGCAGCAGCCAACGGGAACGCGACAAATCCCGGTATCAGCGTAATAGACCCTATCATCGCTGCCCCAAGCACGCCCCAAATCCCCGAACGTGTTCCGAGAAGAATTGTAATTGTCTCAGGACTTAGAATGGCCAGAGCAAGACCGATAATGATCAAAATGGACAGAAATTGAGGCAGAATGTTTTCAAACGACTTCCATGCTTTTTTCAGTGCCATTTTTGTCTTGTTCCGGTCTTTGAAAAATGATATTGCAAGGCCGGTACCCGCAAGACCGTATAAAATGTAGGTAAACATAGACGCTCCTCTAAAATTGAACACCCGGAAAGG
>JAYFQM010000123.1:0-26533 GCA_034927185.1 Oscillospiraceae bacterium
ATGTACCGCAGACCAGATCGCCGATAAAGTTTTCCAGCAGCTCAGAGGGCGTCAGTCCGACGGAGCCGGCTTTATCAAACAGGCGCAGAGCATCCGCCGTAGATAGATTTAGCGTGAAGTTCCTCCCGCATATTGTCTTAAATTCTTCCTCTTGTGTGCTCATTTCATCCAATCCTTTCAATTAATTTGTTCAGCGCACGTGCTGCAAAGGTCGGGCTCTACCCAACAGCACCCACCCGGGCAGGCGTTATCTTCAGTGCAGCCACAAACGCGGCACACCGGCTCTGTGCGTACTCTTTCAAGTATGTAGTCCCGCCAGCTCTGATTATCCGGCAAGCGTACCGGCAGATTATCGTCTAAAACCCGGCAAGCCAGGGCAAAGGCATGGTGCAGCAGTTCAGCTTTCGGATCGTGAATATAAATATATCTGCATTTCGTACCGTACTTGTCAACGCTGTTCCCGGTTTCGATTAGCATCCCTGTACCGCAAAGCGCGTCAAATGTCTGGCCGCTTATAAAGCCGACAAGATCTGCTGGACTGTGATCATCTTTTTGTGACATGAGCTTTATCTTCCGGCGATCATGCGTATCGCATAACCATGCAATATATCCGCCGTTGGCAAGGCACTTCAATATTTCATATACACTGCATCGTTTCATATGACGACCTCCTTTCGCAGCAGCTCCTCAACCAGGCTTTTATACTGAACCCCAAGCTTTGAGTTTCGGCTGGAAATTAGGCTGGCCTGCACATAGGAGCTGTTTGTAGCCTCAACCGAGCGGCTGATTCTTGTTCTGAACAATTCGTTGGGAAAGCGTTCCTGCAAGGCTTCCTCTACAGCTTTTGACATATTCGTGCCATCTGCCATCGTCAGCAGTATGCCGTCAATAGTAAGGTCGTGGTTTGCGTAGTTTTTTACAAAATCATACGCGGAAAGCAGGGCATCGATACCGTCGAGGGCAAACTTCTGCGCCTGAACCGGAATTATGAGGCTGTCGCTCGCAATCAGTGCATTTGTAAGAAGAATTCCGAGACTCGGCAGGCAGTCGATCAGGATATAATCGTAAATCTCGAACGCAGGAGAAGACAGTATATGTTTAAGTGTCTGCTCACGGAACATCGCCTGTGCCAGAAACATGTCAGCGCTCGATAGTTTGATGTTCGACGGTATGAAGTCGATACCTTCTTTGTTCGTTCGGATTGCCGGCTGAGGGTCCAGCTGAGTTCCTTGCGCTGCGGACAGCATAAGGTCAGCGATCGTTATCCCGTCGTCCGGCTCAAAGCCCAGATAATCACTCAGGTTCTTCTGTGGGTCGAAGTCGATTGCAAGCGTCTTTTTCCCCTTCTGTACGAGTCCCGCCGCCAAATTCAGCGTCGTAGTGGTCTTCCCTACGCCGCCCTTTTGGTTTGCTACGCTGATAACTTTTTTCATGATTTGCATCTCCTTAATAAATTTACCGAAAAATAAATTGATTTTCTGCCTAGTCTTGCCAATTATGTCAATATGACGTATGATAATAATTCATATATATTTACAAATTTCGACATATATTTGAGGAAGAAGTGTTATTTATAAGCCTAAATGAGAATTATTTTTTGAATAAGTAAAATACAGGAGATTCAGCACCAATGGAGATTATCGCAAGAACATATGATACTAAAATTGGCAGTAGCGGCATTGAAAAAGCCCTCAGAAGCGGCAACAGTATAGTCGTTTCCGTTGTTACACAAGATTGCAGTAATGCATCAAGTGATCAAACATTCCAAATGTTTTCAGAGAAATTTATTAAGCTGAAAGAACTATCTGGAAAGGAGCACAAAACCATTATTTTTTATAAAAGTTTGCTTGCACGGATCAATCCAATAATCGGAGATTGTTTGCTTTCAGCTATAACGCCAGTTGAAATAGAAGATTTGTATATCAATCTTGCAAAAACAGGCCAGAATAAAAATACAGGGGATAAGCTCTCATCTAAAACCATTTTAGAGCACCTTCGTCTAATTTCAGCTATATATGATGTGGCCATTGCGAGAGGGCTAGTTATAATGAATCCAGTTAAGAGTATCGATAAGCCAAAAGTTATACATAAAAAAGCAAATTATTTCCAGCCATCGGAATTACATGAAATTCATGACGCTCTTATCGACGAGCCTCTCAAATGGAAGTTGATGACACTTTTATTGATGTATACGGGATGCCGGCGCGCCGAAATTGTTGGGCTTTCTTGGAAAAATGTTAACTTCCCGGCAAATGTAATTAACATCAATAGGACTATTTTGTATTCATCTGATAAAGGAATTTACGAGAGTACTACAAAAACTCCTGAATCAAATCGGAGTCTTAAGCTTCCATCAGAAGCAATAGAACTATTGAACATGCAAAGGGAACTGCAATTAGAAAGAAAAAAAGCTCTCGGTGATCGTTGGAAAAATTCTGACTATGTTTTTACTCAGGAAGATGGATCACCAATGCATCCAGATAGTATTACATCTTGGCTTTCAGATTTTTCAAAACGCCATGGGCTCCCCCATATTAATCCGCATGCTTTTCGCCACACAATGGCAAGCATGCTTATTTATAAGGGTGTCGACATCGCAAATGTTTCAAAGTATTTGGGACATTCGAGTATTAGAACTACTTTGAGTACCTACACACATATTATTGATGAATATAATGCTTCAAAAGAAAAGATGATTATCGGTGATATCATCATGGAAATATAGTGTTGCGAAAATCGTAGCTTTGAGATAAATGCTATTAACTTTCGGCTACGGACCAGAAGGTCGGGGGTTCGAATCCCTCAAGGCGTGCCAGAGATGGCAAACCCTCAAACCACTGTATTTTCAATGGTTTGAGGGTTTTTTCTTTGCCCTTAGAAATCGCGTCGGAATTTGATGGCTTTAAACGACGTGGGCGCGGTTCAATAACCATCGAAATGTATCCAAAATAGCTCGACGCCCTTTTGCGAAACTCGCTTTGCGAAAGGGCGTTATTTAACTATTGACTATCACTGCATTACGCATTATGGTAAAAATAACCTAATATGTCGAAATGCTTTGAATTAACACCCAGTTATCCGTTGAGAGCTATGCTGAGATATTTGGGCTTCCAGCCTGCCTTGTCCGCGAGCTGTTTAGCGGTTATGCCGTTTAGGTGCATTTTTCCAATTTATTCACGCCCCAGGGTGATACGCTTAATAGGGTCGCTGATTATTTTGGTGTTACCACCGATTTTCTCCTTGGCAAAGAGCAAAAAGAAAAGCCCACCCTTTCAAATAAGGATGAGCGTGATGTAGCCCGTGACCTTGAATCCATTATGTCCGACTTGGATAAGGGCGGATCTTTGATGTTTGATGGTGATTCCATGACTGATGAAGCAAAGGAAAGCATTAAGGCAGCTATAAAACTCGGCTTGCAGGCAGCTAAGCAGAAAAATAAAGAAAGATCTACCCCTAACAAGCTCCGAAAAGAGTAAACACCATATCTATGGAGACCCAAAAAGCTTGCCGGTAAACTGGCAAGAAATTACTGTACACGAGATCCTATACGTATCTCTGGTGACCTCGGATATATCTTAATTAGTACTCCTTTATCTGGGGTACGGGGGTACTATCAGTATATTCATCGCTGCCACATCATTTATATAATAATGAGCCTTCAGATGAGGAACGCAAATGGGTGTGCGCTCATGAGCTGAGGCATTCTTTGATACATAAAGGCTTAAATCGGATTTTCATGGATACAAGGACCAATATGGTAACCAGCCGCTTTGAAATCGACGCCGATCATTTTGCTGTTGACCTCATATATTCGGATGATGATTTATGTGACATGCCAACTGCACCTTTGAAACAGTCGCACGTTCATTGGGTATCAGCTATTAATTGGCTGAGTATCGGATGAAAAGTATACAGCATTAATAAGACAGCCTCCTAGTCTGCGTATATAAGTATTATTAAATAGAATAGGATGGGCAGAAGCGATGGTTTGTGAGTATTGCGGAAAGAAAAACCCCGAAAATATTGATGTCTGTTCCGGATGCGGAGCACCGCTTCCTCAGTCGGTTCAGCAGCCAGACCAACAACAAAAGCAAAATATCAAAGTGGGATGTTTTGGCCTAATTGTAATTCTAATAATTATTATTCTGACCGTGATGCTTATTGTTAATCATCAAAAAAAGGATTCGCCTTCTAAAGCACTTGAAGCTCAGGAAGCTCAAATCAAAGCAGATTATATAGCCGAATGCCAAACCTATAAATGTACTCAAATTATTGCTGATCCTGACACTTATAAGGGATTATCTGCACATTTTAACGGGGAAGTTTCACAGGTATTGAAAGATGACGAATACCATTACTATGTAATAGATGTCGAACCGGATAGTACAGGAACATATAGTGTATCTATTTATGTAAGGTACTCTTTTCCGGACGGTTCAGCTGAAATACAAGAGGACAATGTTGTAGACGTATATGGAGATTTGGCGGGTTTGTCCACATGCGAATATGTTGCAGGTGGAGAGATAATTCTCCCTGCAATGTCAGCGAAGTATATAGATTTAGCGCAATAGCAAAAAACCGCTTAGCGGTAAAAATATGGAGGGGAAGAAAAAATGAAGAAAATACTGTATCTTGGTATTTCGCTCGCACTTTTCCTTATCTTAGTAGGCTGTGGACCGAAGGAATCTGCTCAATCAATTGTGCAAAAGGCAATTGAGTCCGTGAAAATTATGGATGTCGAAGCAATGCAGAATTATTGGGGTGAAAGGCAGTTCAAAGATGTAGATAGTTCTGAAGCAACTACCGATTCCGAGGCACAATCTAAAGCGATGTTAGCTTTACTTGTTAAAAATCTTGATTATCAAATAATTGAGGCTAACGAGGAAAAAGATACTGCAACGGTAAAAGTGCAAATTACGAATATCGACATGAGCAGCATAATGTCCGAATTCGTCTCGCAAGCCGTTAAGGAGGCTCTTTCGGACGCATTTCTTCCCGAAGAGCAGCAGCCCTCACAGGAAGAGATGGATAAAAAGTATTCAGACATTTTGGTTACGCTTCTAGACAGAAAAGACAATCCTAAAGTAACTAATACGGTTTATATTACGCTTTCTCTTGTAGATAATCAGTGGGTCATCGTCCCGAATGAAGAAGCAGTTGATGCAATGCTAGGAGGTATAAACTCATTCTCAGGCGCCATGAATGAGGCTTTTTCAGAAGACAGCACATCCGGAGAAGAACGTGAAAAGGATAAAATAACTGAGATAAGGAACTGGGTTGTCAGTGATATTTGGAACGTTGGCTTTTGTGATTTATATCATTTTGAAGATGGAAAAAGTTCAACCGGTCAGACGATGGACCCTGAATTTACAATGCAGCAGCTTAACGAGGCTATGGAAAAAAAGGCTGCATATGATTCGTATATGAGTACCATTAGTGACTCAAATATTTCAGCTCTCTGGGCAAAAGTGTCGGAGCAAATAGATATCCTATATGAAGACGTGAAAAGTCGTGACCTTACTGTAACAGGTCAGGGACTAGATACTAGTCTTTATCAACAGTATTTTAATGCTTTTGATAAAGCATATTCCGAATTGCCATAACGCGATTTTGATAACGGGTTGTCAATTGCTGAGGTCGATGGGATGATGGCGTATAGAAGGGATAAAAGTGTATTGCCCGAGATGCGGCCGCTTGCGGAGAAAAACTTCATAAATTCACTTTACCTAATAAGACATCGAATGACATGGATATTGGGATGATGCTGTTCAATGTAGACACCTTTTTGAAACAGATTAATGAAAGTTTTAAGATTGTTAACGAGACGGTGAATCCCGATGTATTCTTTTCTCGTTACGACTTCTTGCTTGATAGGCTGGAAAAACTGTCAATGGTAGAAGATCAGGCTCCATTTCAAAACGGAAAGCCGAGTAAAACTTTAAATCGGTTGCGATATGAAAAGGATAAAGCCGTAAATTTGAAGCCGAGAGTCTGAAAACTGAGAAGGCAAAGAAAAATCGATATGTAAAATTCTTTGCGCTGATGAGCAGCTATCATAGTCAAATGTGGGAAGAAAACATAAGTTTTTTAAACAGCTTGGAAAAGCCAAGAGCGTTGGAATAGTACACCTAGTCCCAGTTGGGACTTGAGTAACATAAATCAACAAAACATAGGAGGATTAAGCGACATGAAGAAGCTCAGCAATCTGAAATGGTTTACCCTTGGTATCTTAGCCTGCCTGCTTGTTACGACGCTGGCAGTTCCCGCCCTTGCCGCTTCGCTGACCAAAACAGCACAGCTCACATACAACAGCATTAAAATCACACTCAACGGTTCGGCTGTCACGCCGAAGGACGCCGCCGGCAATGTTGTTGAGCCGTTTATTATCGACGGCACGACGTATCTTCCAGTTAGAGCTGTAGCAAACGTTCTTGGGATAGGTGTTGGTTGGGATGGTGTAACAAACACCGTACAATTGACAAACGCCACTTCCTCCCCGTCAGGAACCATTATATATGAAAATAATGGAATAAAAATTACATATCTGGGCATTGCGGAAAGAAAGTACGGTGGCGAAGAAGTAAAGCTTTATATCGAAAATTCGTCTGAAAAGAACTATACCGTCCAGACCGATGATGAGTCTGTAAATGGCATCATGACTGACTCCATTTTCTCATGTGACGTGGCAGCGGGAAAAAGCGCTTATGATAGTATTGAGTTTCCCGACTATGTACTTGAAGATAGCAATATCACATCTGTCAACACTGTCGATTTTATATTCCGCATATATAATGCCGACAGTTGGTCAGATTATTTTGAATCAGGTATAATTACTATCAAAAAATAAAATAAAAACCGCCCCCGGTACTGCGAATACCGAGAGCGGCAATGAGGTGTACAACTTTGCCATTGCATAACCTCCAATTTACGTTTGGAGGTTATGCAATGGCAAAGTTGTACCACCCTGTACTCCCTTCGTTCCGACGGGCGTTACATGGGTTATTACAAGGACGCCTAGGGCAGTCGCCATATATATGACCGCGACCCCGAGATGCTGTACGCAAAGATACAGGAGGCCTAGAAGCCAAAAGAGCCGACATTTTAAGATTTCGCGGAATCGTGGCATGATTATCGGTGGGTAAGCATGAAGGACGGCACGAAGGCCTGTTACACTGCTCGATACAATGAAATCGTTGCTGAGCAAAAGGGCAGAAACGCTGTCGAAGTATCCGCACCGGACATATACAAACACCTTCAGCGGCTTGCTAACGGCGATTCTGCGGCAAAGGTAATCAAAACAACGCGAACAATATATAAGCTGATATTCCAATACGCGATCAATTCTATCGCTGCTATTTTTGCCTGTGTAACACGTGCTTTACCTGATTGAATATATGTTCCCTTGGATTTTAACCATATTATCCGACGTAAAATAATGCTCCTTATTTTCGGTATCTGTAGTTAATATCAGGTATTTTCGTTCTAATACTCCATATGAATGCGTAATATAGTAATTTGCAAAGTTAGTGTCTCCAAGTGATTGTATTGTCTCAGACAAGACTTTCTTACCATCAGGGGAAGTATCGCAATAAACATAATCAGATGGTTTTGAAAAAATTAAATTATTATCACTGATTGATATTTTTACTCCTAGTGTACGAAAACCAACTGATAACGCTATTATTATAATTATACATACTAATATTTTCTTATATTTATAAATTCTCTTAACCAAAAGACTGAACAAAACTATGGAAGGTATTATTATTACCAAATTAGTAGTAACGGAAATTGTTAAAATCATTAGTACTGCGGTGATATAATACCATTTATTGGGACTGGACTTATCGTGATAAACAATTAAACTACACCACAACAATATAAACGCGAAAATTACTGCTGCAACAATATACAGCGGAAATGGCGTTATGTAAAAATCAAAGCTGCTAAATATTACAAAAATTAGAGACAGAGCTATAGTAAGGTTGCCAATAGGTTTTATTAAATTGTTACGCGCCAATGTCAATCGCCCCCCACAAGAACACCTTCTTTATTTAGAACTTTATATTCCTAGAGTCACATTGTCTTCTCTTTTAAATTAGCGAAACTCATTATACTTTATCATGCTGTCATGGCTTGCTGGGTTGCTTGCCCTCAAAGGCAGCATTTTCTATAACAATTTTTATCTCTGTAAATACTTTATATTTAAATAATTGTGTATCTAGTCAGATTTTCTTGTTTCTAACGCATCGTCTGTAGTAAGTAATTGAAGCTGTGCTTTTGCTGGAAAATAAGTGTTATACTCAAATCGCATATGGTAAATCTGACCTGCCCCCTGATTTCGCGCAGAGGGAATGTTAGTAACTGCTTGAAAGTTTCAGGGCATATTCTTCCGGCGTCAGGTTGTCGAGGGAGGAATGCGGCCTGACCCTGTTATATTCCAACCGCCAGTCTTCAATAATCTCCCTGGCCTCAGACAAGCTAAAACAATGTTGGTTTAGGCATTCCGCACGGAGTTTCCCATTGAAGCTTTCTATGTAGCCGTTTTGCATGGGCTTGCCCGGATCTGCAAAAATATGTTCCACCTTGTGATTGTACGCCCAGGCATTCATTACATTACTGGTAAATTCAGAGCCGTTATCGGTCAGAATTTCTTTCGGCAGCCCCCGGAACAAGGCAATCCGGTTCAGAACAGCCGATACCCTCCGTCCGGAGAGAGAGCTATCCACTTCAAGAGCCAGACATTCCCGCGTCACTTCATCAATTACGGTCAGAACACGAATATTTGAGCCATATCTGGTTCTGTCGCTGACAAAATCCATCGACCAGCGAGCATTCATTTCTTTTGCGGTGCGGTCCGGCATGCCGCGCTTTTCATATTTTTTCTTTTTGCTTCGCTTCTGAAGGGTTAATCCTGCATCCTTGTAAAGCCTGTATGCTTTTTTGTGGTTAATCTCAAAGCCTTCACGCAGCAGCATGACATGCAACCGACGATAACCAAAGCGTTTCCAGCGCGCCGAAAGTGCCTTCAGCCGTTCTGTTACCAAAGCATCCCCACTTTTATCGGTCGACTTGTATCGTTTGCTGTTCTGGCTGATCCCCATTAGCCTGCACGCGCGGCGCTCGCTGATCTCATAGCATTCCTGTACTTCGTCTGCTATTTTGCGTTTTACGGCAGGCTTCAGACGTTTTTTGAAAGCACGTCCTTTAATATCTTATTATCCAAAGATAAGTCGGCGACCATTTCTTTCAACCGACGGTTTTCTTCTTCAAGCTGTTTCAGGCGCTTAGCTTCGCTGGCATCCATACCGCCATACTTACTTTTCCAACGGTAAAAGGTCTGTTCTGTGATATTGTACTCACGGACAATATCCGCTGCCTTCTTGCCACCCTCGTTCTCCTTGAGAATCTTGATGATCTGTTCTTCCGTAAACCTTGTCTTCATGTCAATCACTCCATTTTTTCATTTTATCATATCGTGACTAACATTCCTATTGACGAAGTTTTCGGGGTTCAGGTCAAATCGAATAAGGATCAATAACAAGTTCTTTGTATTGTTCAGGATCACATTCTAACCTGATTAATTGATCATCAGGTTGTACGTAAAAATAGCATTTATCATTTGTTTTTTCTTTATTTATATTTATAATTGGGGTCCAGCCTTCCCAATTCCATAAACTCTTCATATATACACTATAAGCAGTGTACGATATGCCTATAATAGTTAGAAGTATTAATAACGTTATAACAACTTTCTTTTTTTCATAGAGTTCTCCCTTCACTATAAAGTTACTTGTGATATGACATTTCTAAACATTTATAACTGGAGCCTTCAAAAATACTTCCGTTACGCTGAGTACCAGTAGAAAACAGCTTGCCCATATTGGTATTCCGGGTACACCTACAATGCCTATTAGTATCATGCTGACAAACATAATTATTGATATAGCATCTCAACTCTGTCTTCTCGTGGAATCCTCCGACAAAAAACCTCGAGGAATGAAAAAGAAGATAAAGATCACGGATTCTATTAACCTATGCATGGGCTAAACGATAACAAACATGGATAAAAAACTACACATATATGGAATCAGCACATGGAAGGCATATAAATATGAATCGTGATCTTTATCTTAAAAACTGATTGTCATCAGTTAATAACTGGTTTCATCGCAACGCTGTGGAACTTATAGCTCCACTTGCTAGCTAACGGTTATAGCTTTACTATATTAGATGATACCACCATATACCATTGTCGTCAAGATATAATGGATATTTTAGTGTTAATATGTTTAATATTGACATTTGACGTTTGTTGTTGTAAAATACTATTGTTGGAAGAAGGTGAGATTATGAATTCCCTATCAAAAAGCGAGTACGATGTTTTATCTCTTTTATGGTCCGAAAATCGTGGACTTACAGCCGTTGAAATTAATGAGCTAGTTACGAACAAGTCCTGGGTAAATACATCCATTCATCTTATTCTGACCAGCATGTTGGAAAAAGGGGCTATCGTCGTTGATGGCATGGTTAGATCAGGGCGGACATACAGCCGTGTATTTAAAGCTGCGTTTACCCCGGAAGAATATTCACTGATGCAGGTTAAGCAGAACACCTCTTTTGCCAAGGATAAAAATTCAGCTATGACTAACCTGTTTGTTTCTCTGATTGACAGCGAGGAAATCAACCTTGATACAATCGGAAAAATCGAGGCGCTAATAAAAAAGAAGAAAGAGGCGTTATAATGTGGACACCTCAATCTTCTCTTTTCTAATGTCATTATTCTGGTGCAGTATTTTTATTCTCTTCAGTACTATACTGAGGCATAAAAAAGGCTATGTGCTCAAGAATGGTGTCAATCTTATTCTTCTGATAATGGCTATCGGGATAATCAGGCTGTTTATACCTATAGAGCCGAAATTCTCTACGGTTATCCGTTCAAGTACAATTATGCCCTTCCTACAGAAATCTCTCGGTGTGGAGGTATTCCGTCTTGCAGGTATAGCTGTTAATCGTTTTGATATTTTCATCGCGATATGGGCATTTGGAAGCATAGTTTATTTAATCGGAATAATCATCGGAATTCTGAAATTAAAGCATAGAGCAAGCCAGATAACCGCCGAAGAGAATGAGCAGGCCAATAGAATAATGAGTGAAATTGTGCTCAAATCCAAGCCGAATCAGAAGTACCGCATTATAGTTTCGCCGGATGTTGGCACTCCCATGCTGGTCGGTTATTTTACTCCGACTGTTTTAATTCCTCCGTTGACTCTATCGGATGATGAAATGAAATATGTGCTGTTGCATGAGTGGAATCATTTCTTGCATATGCACTTATGGACAAAGCTGCTTTTTAACGTGCTCTGCGCTTTGCTGTGGTGGAATCCCTTGGTTTACTTGATCAAAGAGGACATGGACTATGTTCTCGAAGTCAACTGTGACCGCTCTGTGGTCAATAGACTTGACGACGCCGAGCATGTGAAATATGTCGAATCCACCATTAATGTCATGAAACAACTGGCCTCAAAGCCACAGCTTGCCCCATCGTCAATTGGATTCATATCGGCTGATTCGGAAAATATAGTTCAACGCTGTGAGCTTGTACTTTTTCCGCCGAAGAGTTCAAGCAAACTCGTCAAAGGAATCTTTGGTTCGATCACTTTGGCCCTTGTTGTCCTTTCATATGCTTTTATTGTTCAGCCAGCCACTCCGCCTCCAATGGATGTGGACGGAACTGCAAACGTTGAGTACGTTAGCATCACACCCCAAAATTCATTCTTACTCTCCAGCAAGGATAATACATATGACCTTTTTGTTGACGGAAAATTCCTGTATACAATCAACCCAAGCGAAGTGGAATCGCTGCCATATTCAAATCTGCCTATCAATGATGAGGAGGATCACAAATGAAAGCCATGAAGAAACCCCTGCTATTCTTTTTCGCTCTCCTGATGACGATGAGCGTCGTTGCAACAAACGCACTAGCTGCAGATATTCCTTTAGTCGAACTAAATGGTTCAATAATTACACCGCAGTCTGAAGAAACTGAATGGGTAACTCGATACTACAACGGTGTACTTCAAAGAAGACTTTGGTCAATTACTTATGCTAAATGGCTGACCGACTGGATAAATGTATAATATATAGTAAATTTAAGGAGCAATCTTCGGATTGCTCCTTAATATTTAAATTAAGAACCATCAAATATCTATTTTCATCGGGATTATACGACATTTAAGAGAGCTCCCTTGTAAGGGAGCTCTCTTATTATTTTGGGCAACATTGTTCTAGGGATATAATTCGATTCTGTTATCCCCAATGCGGATGGCGATTACGCTGTTCATATCAACTGTGGAAGATGCATGCCAAATCACTTCATAAGGGCCATTCGGATTGGTTCGTGATGCGCTTACACTGCCGAGTTTAATATCACCTTTTGTTGTTTCGAGAACCGTGTTGACCATCATCGGAGCGCCGTATTCGAGATCAGATGCACCGTTTCCGGTGAGCGTCATACCGAGCGGACTAATCGTCAGTTCAACATCCGTCATCTGCACTTTGTCCACGGTTATATCTGCAGTAACCTCCTTTACCATTGGAACGCTGTCGAAGTCCACGTCCAGATTCCAAGCTCCTGCAGCAATGTTCCACGCACTGCCCTCAAAGCAGAGCGTATAGCCATCTAGTGCGTCTGTATCAACGGCAAAATAATATTCCATAAAATCATATGCGCTTTGTTGCCCTTCTACAGGTCTTTGCAGGTTTTCATCTGTTGAGAAGCCTGAAGCGAAGATTTTGGACGCCACCCGGTTCCCATCAGCATCAAACAGATACGGGTGAATATTATACAGGCTAATAGCGAATCCAATGCCGGCAGGCTGGCCGAACTGCACCGTGAGATAACCGTGATCTACCCCGATTGCGGAAACCCAAGCCGATTTTGTTCCGGGAATATCGGCCACATGGCCCGTAGTCAGATTTTCGCTGGGGGCCTGTGTGCTGTCCTCATATGGCTGGCCTATGTGCTCGCCCTTTTTAGCCGCCTCGGACAGATCAATATCCATACGTATTTCACCAAGATCGGTTTCCCCATAACGCAGGCCATTCATCTGCATGGAGAGCGATTCGCCATCAAAGGTGTCGGGCGCGCCCAGTCTGATTTGATACGCCGCAATACCTGTCTCGGTGTCAAAATATATCATCTCTGCGGAAAAGCTCTGTACGTTTGAATTTGATGCGAAGCTAATTTGAGTATCCTCTGTGACCCTACCGAGGCCCTCCGTGTCCTCAAGCGTAACATATAGTATAGCCATGTCACTGTAACTTTGCGCCGCAACGGCCGTAACCTTAATACCCTGTGACTCGGTACTCTGTTCAATTGCCTTAACCACGTCTCCGAAGGGCGGGTCAGCCTTTGCTTTCAGCCAATCAAATCCCCCGAGGGATATGGCCACCGCAGTGATTCCAATTATCGCTATCACAGCGGCTATCAGCCCTATGAAACGCAACGGTTTACGAATGCGTTTAGATTCTGTTTTCACGTTGGCTGGCACTTTCTCGTCCAGCTTCTTCCCAATTCCCAACATTAAATCCGGTGTTTTTAGCTGCGAATCCAATGTATTGAGTGCATCGGAGATTTGTTTCTCTTCATTATCAAAGCTCATAATTCAAAACACCTCGCGTTCAATCATCTGTAAATTCTTTGCTAATTTCTTCTTCGCGCGCTCATATCGTTTTCGCACGCCGGGTTCCGACTTACCCAGCCGTTCAGCAAGCTCCGCATAGCTGAGTGATTCGGTAATTCTCCCGAGAACAATGGCCCTATCTTCGCTTGATAGCTGCCGGAGCGCACTGATTATGGCAGGACTGTACCCCGTGTCGTAGTCCTGCTCGACTATAGGTGTGTCTTCATGCAGTTCCTGAAATGATACTACCTGATTGCGGCGCATGTGGTCGATGCTTTTGTTATAGGCGATTTTATAGAGCCATGCCGACATGTTTTTTCCGTCAAACCCCGCTTGTCCTTGAAAGGCGGAAATGAATACATCCTGCACAATATCTTCCGCATCCTGATAGTTACATAAGAGAGTGTATACATAACGAAACAGCTTCGGCCCGTAAATATGTACAGCCTCCTCGAGATCAAACTCACTCAACAGCCATCTGCCTCCTCTTGAAATCCTGTCTCACCTAATATAACGTATATGCTGTTTCATTTGTGACAACAAATGAAACAATACTTGAAATCAGGAAAAATTAAATACTCTCTTAACTCTATAGACTAAGTTTAATAATATTTAAAGAATTTCTCTAGTAAATCATTCGTTTCAGGGTCAAGCCGGAAAGGAATGTATCGTGAAAGCTGATTTTCGGTTTTCATTTCTGCCTTCCTCAATGGTTGTGTGACACGCCTTATCCTGATAGCTATATCAGACTAAGAGTATTTCATTAAGCTTGTCACATTTTTTCTTCTGAAAACGCTCTATGAGGGCATTAAACAGATAGAGGCCGTGGATATATAGTCCGCGGCCTCTATCTGTTATTAATTTGTAGGTTTTAAGCTTGAACTGCCGCTGCTTCTTAATGTCGTTAATACATATCGCGGCTCATGCAGCCATGCTGATGCTTCACTCAAGCTCGAAGGCTCCGGTGTAGAGCTGATAGTATTTTCCCTTCTCTGCAATCAGCCTTTCATGGCTGCCGCGCTCAATAATACGTCCATGCTCCAGTACCATAATGACGTCCGAATTTTGCACCGTCGAAAGCCGGTGGGCAATCACAAAGACTGTCCGCCCTTTCATCAGCGCATCCATGCCCTTTTGTACAATGGCCTCCGTCCTTGTATCGATAGAAGAAGTCGCCTCGTCCAGAATCATAACCGGCGGGTCCGCCACGGCGGCCCTGGCAATAGAGATCAGCTGGCGCTGTCCCTGGGAAAGTCCGCTCCCGTCCCCCTCAAGCACGGTCTGATACCCCTGCGGCAGCATCCGGATGAAGCCGTCCGCGCCCGCGAGCTTGGCTGCAGTGACGCACTCCTCATCGCTTGCATCCAGCTTTCCGTAACGAATATTGTCCATAACGGTCCCGGTAAACAAGTTGACGTCCTGCAAAACTACGCCGAGAGAACGGCGCAAATCAGCCTTTTTAATCTTGTTAATGTTAATCCCATCATAGCGGATTTTTCCATCTGCGATGTCGTAAAACCTGTTAATTAGGTTGGTAATGGTCGTTTTTCCCGCGCCTGTCGCTCCTACAAAGGCAAGCTTCTGTCCCGGCTCGGCATAGAGCGTTATGTTATGCAAAACGTCCTTGTCCTCGTTATAGCTGAAGTCCACATCGTAAAATCGGATTTCCCCCCGTAAGGGCGTATAGGTCACCGTGCCGTCGCCGTGCGGATGTTTCCAAGCCCAGTTTTCCGTCCGCTCGTCACATTCCTCAAGCGCTCCGTTTCCTGTTTTTACATTCACCAGTGTGACATATCCGTCGTCCTGCTCTGCGGTTTCGTCCATCAGCTCGAAAATTCGCGAGGCGCCGGCAAGCGCCATAATCACCATATTAAACTGCATGGAGATCTGGCCGATCGGGTTTATAAAAGCGCGCGAAAGTGTTAGGAAGGACGCGATCGTGCCGATGGTTAGAACATTAATTCCCGTGAGACTCAGGTTTGGAAGGCCGGCGATGCCGGCTGCTCCGCCGATAACCGCAAGAATAACATATAGCATATAGCCCATATTTCCGACCACAGGCATGGTAATATTGCCGTACTTATTGGCCTCGGTTGCGCTGGAACAGAGCTCGTCGTTTTTCTGGTCAAATTCCTTCTCTGCGCTTTCCTCATGGCAGAAGACCTTTACGACTTTCTGGCCGTTGATCATCTCCTCAATGTAGCCGTTGACATCGCCGAGGGATGCCTGCTGCCTGACAAAGAAAATGCCGCTCCTTCCAACCAGCATACGAATAACTTTTAGAAGAACAAACGCAAAAACGGCAACAAAAAGCGTCAGCCCCACGCTGAGGTAAAGCATTGAAACGAATGCCGCTATCACGGTGACCAGAGAGGAGAACATTTGCGGAAGGCTCTGTGAAATTGCCTGCCGGAGTGTGTCGGTATCGTTGGTGTAGTGGCTCATCACATCGCCGTGAGTATGGGTATCGAAATACCGTATGGGCAGTGATTGCATATGCCTGAACATCGTATCACGGATTTTTTTCAGGGTGCCCTGCCCGATAGTAACCATGACCCGGTTATAAAGCAAAGTGGCAAGCGTGCCGATCAGATAAACTGAACCCATCATGAGGATGACACGGAGCAGCTGGGAATATTCAGGGTACGCCTGCCCCAGCAAAGGTGTGATGTATCCGTCAATCAGCGTTTTAATAAACAGGGAAGATGCCGCGCTGGCAGCCGCGCTGATCAAAATACATATAACGACAAAAATCAGGCGGAGGCGGTATTGCGCCATATAGGAAAACAGCCGTTTGATCGTTCCGGGCTTGAAGCGGTGCATCAGCGGCCTTCCGTCCGATGGCTTTTTGATGCCGGTCTTATTCATGGAGCGCGCCTCCTTTGTTCTGGGATTCATAGACCTCCCGGTAAATGGCGCAGTGCTCCAGCAGTTGCTCATGCGTACCTATCGCGTCTATTCTGCCGTCGTTCATCACGATAATTTTGTCCGCATCCTGCACAGAGGAAACTCGCTGCGCAATTATAATTTTCGTAGTATCGGGGATGTTCTCCCGAAATGCCTGCCGGATCAAACTGTCCGTTTTGGTGTCCACCGCACTGGTTGAGTCGTCCAGAATCAGAATTTTCGGTCTTTTCAAAAGCGCGCGGGCAATACACAGCCGCTGACGCTGCCCGCCGGAGACGTTCGAGCCGCCCTGATCTATGTAGGTGTCGTATTGGTCTGGAAATTCACGGATAAACCCGTCGGCCTGAGCAAGCCGACAGGCGCGGACGAGCTCCTCGTCCGTCGCGTTTTCGTTGCCCCAGCGCAGATTCTTCTTTATCGTCCCCGAAAAAAGCACGTTTTTCTGCAGAACCATGGCGACTTGATCGCGAAGCGCCTCGATATCGTACTCCCGGACGTCCACGCCGCCTACGGTAACCTTTCCCAAGGAAACGTCGTACAGGCGTGGTATTAGCTGAACCAGGCTGGATTTTGCCGACCCGGTCCCGCCGATAATTCCAACCGTTTCACCTGAAGCAATCGAAAGGCTGACTCCGCTCAGCACGGGCTTCTCAGCCCCTTCATGATAGGAAAAGGAGACGTCCTCGAAGCTTATGGAACCGTCCTTTACGACGAGAACCGGGTTTGCCTCGTTTTTCAGGTTGCTTTCCTCCTCCAGAACTTCCACAATCCGCCCAGCTGAAGCGCGGGAGATGATAATCATGACGAAAATCATGGAAAGCATCATCAGACTCATCAAAATTTGCATTGCGTAGGTGATCAGGCTGGTAAGCTCGCCTGTAGAAAGCCCCAGCGCGGCATTGTTTCCGCAGGCAACAATAGATTTCGCGCCGAACCATGACAGCAGAAGCATGCTGGCGTACAGGCACAGCTGCATCAGCGGCATATTAAACGCCAATCGTTTTTCCGCTTTCGAAAAGTCGGCAAAGATTGACTGCGAAATCCCCTCAAATTTTTTCTCCTCAAAGGCTTCCCGGTTATAGGATTTTACGACCCGGATCCCGCGCAGATTTTCCTGCACCACATTGTTCAGCCTGTCATAGGTGTTGAACACGCGCACAAAGATGGGATGCACATGAGACATGATCAGCACAAGTCCAAGGCCGAGTAGCGGGATGACCGCCAAAAAAATCAGCGAGAGCCTCGCATCAATGCGAAATGAAAATACCAGGGCAAAAACAATCATCATCGGAGCGCGGACGGCAAGCCGTACGATCATCTGAAAAGCGTTTTGCACATTAGTAACGTCTGTGGTCAGCCGCGTAATAATGCTTGCGGTCGAAAACTTATCGATGTTTGAAAAGGAAAATTTCTGCACATTGTAATACATGTCGTGGCGCAGGTTTCTGGCAAAGCCCGCGGATGCGACAGCCGCACTCCGGCCGGCGAGAACCCCTGTCAGCAGAGACAGCACTGCGCAAATGACCAGAACAAGCCCTATTCGCAAAACATATGACATATCGTTTTTATTGATTCCGTTATCGATCAAAAACGCCATCAGTGTCGGGATAATAATTTCGAGAACGGACTCTAAGGTAACATATACCGGCGCGAGTATGGTATCCTTCCTAAACTCGCGCACACTGGGTAAAAGCTTGCGTATCATTCGTATCTCCTTATTTTTTCTCCTGGAAGGCGGAGATATTTTCTTTCATTCTGTTAAGATAAGACATCAGCTTGTTAATATCCTCCTCATTAAACCCCTCTACTAAAGTCGCCTCCAGCTTTTCGGCGTCCTTCCACATGATTTCCCGAACTTCCCAGGCCTTATCGGTAAGAACAATTTTTTTCAGGCGTGCGTCTTGCTCAACCGGCTGTCTTTGAATCAGCCCTTTCTGTTCCATCAGGGTGAGCACCTTGGACGCAGTGGAGCGAGCAATGGTGAAATGGTCCTCAATATCCTTCTGGAAAATGTCCTGTTCCGGGTGATTGGCCAGATAACCGATGATCCATCCGTTATTACCTGTGATACTGTCTATTTCCTTCTTGTGTGAGGAGAATTCAAAATAGCGCCGAATCATGTTGTTAAGCGCCCGAAGCTCCAGTCCGACCCGCACCTTTGTCATGACAGTCTCCTTTCTCAATGTTCTATATAAAACAGTTTTACATAGAACATTATAGTCATTCTCTTAGTTCCTGTCAACAATAAAAGCCGACAATTCTATAGCCGAATTCCAGAATAAAATAAGTCAAAATTATCACTTTTTAAATTTGAGTTTATCTCTGAGCACATAACGTTCAGGGGCACGCGAATGATGTAAGAGGGCCACCAGCTATGTTGGGCCTCATTTAGCTTCGGGAAAAACGAAAAAACTTGTCTTAAATAATTTTCTGTAATAAAATGCTTTTACCAGATAATGAAAAAGGGGCGATTGCAAATGGTATCTTCAAACAAAAAACAGGCAAACAAAAAATCTTCGCTTCAGCCCATGCCAAAGGTGCTGGTATCATGCCGTGGGCTTGATGGAGAAGACAATGTGCTTGCGGTGGGCTATTGCTGCAATTGCAGCTTTGACCCTCCTATGGTCATGGTAGGAATCGTGCCGTCAAGGTATTCCCATCATATTATCAAGGAATCAGGATGCTTTGTCGTAAACCTCGTGGATAAAAGTTATAAGGAAACTTTTGATTATATGGGAAGCCACAGCAAGCGCGACGGGGACAAGCTTTCCGATATGAATTTAAGACTGCAGAGCGGTGTGGCGGTTAATGCTCCGATTTTGCCCGATTGTCCCGTAAACATTGAGTGCACGGTGGTTGACTCAATTGTTACCGGTTCACACGAGATGTTTGTCGGAAAAATCGAATATGTGCATGCCGACGCTGATATTACCGACGACAAGGGCTGCATTGATTTTTCCCGAATAAATTTCATGTGACAGAAAACTGCTCAATAAAACATCCCGTATGCAGAGTCTAATCTGCATACGGGATTAACCTTACGGGGGGAAATTACATTGAATATATTACTTTAACGCCTGCCTCTTCATATTTTCGCAGGCATTCGAGCTGCCAGTCTTCCATATATTTATCCGAATCCGTAAAAATCGTGTCTATATTTTTGTAATTACAAGCCACATATGATGCGTCCCTGCCTATCTTGGTGTGATCCACAAGTACATAGACCTTACTAGAGCTTGCAATTAGGTTTCGCTTTACCTCCGACTCCTCCATCGTATAATCGGTAAGCCCATTATCAAATGAGAACGCATGCGATGATAAAAAGCACTTGTTAATTACCATCCGGTCCAATATCTCATTCATTTGTGTGCCTACAACGGACAGAGAGGATTTTCTCAAGCTTCCGCCAAGCAATATCACCTGAACACTCTTAGTATTGGAAAACTGCAGAGCGACACTCAGGCTTGGAGTTACCACGCATATACTCTTGTCCTTAAGATAAGAGCACATATGGAGCGTGGTCGTGCTGGGGTCCATGGCAATCAGATCGCCGTCGCTTACAAGCTCCGCGGCTTTTGCCGCTATTGCCTGCTTGAACTCGAGCGACTGTTTGAACCGCTCCTCGATAGGCATATCCGTGCAAAGAAGCTCGGCATTTCCTCCGCTAGTCTGATCGGTTGACGTATCCTGTTTGCTGACGGCTTTGGCGCCACCATAGACTCTTGAAACCTCGCCGCTTTCTTCAAGCTCTCTCAGATCACGATGTATCGTCATCTGGGAAACCTCAAACCTCTTTGAAAGCTCGGCAATATCCACGCAGTCGTTCTGAAGTATCGTTTCCAGAATTTCACGTTTTCTGACGTATGGCAACTTTTTTATAACTACTCACTCCTCGGCTGACCGTAGCTGTTGAGAACGAAATCACGCATAAACTTGACTTTATCGTCCGGTATAATAGTGGGTTTTCCTATGCATCTCGCCATGTAGTAAATCTGCGATATCATTTCAAGCACCGTACAGACATGGAAAGCATTATCCATATCCGGTCCCGCGCACAGTGCGCCATGATTGGCGAGCAGGCAGGCATAGCCGTCGCCCAGGGCCTTCACCACATTCCGTGCGAGCTCTTCGGTACCCGGAAGCGCGTA
The DNA here is from genome assembly GCA_034927185.1 of Oscillospiraceae bacterium. GTDB lineage: Bacteria > Bacillota > Clostridia > Oscillospirales > Oscillospiraceae > UBA2658. Next base: position 20,741 of record JAYFQM010000123.1, read on the forward strand.
TTCTGCGCACCGAACGGGACCCGCCATGGCCTGTGCCGCCTCGTCGTTTATTGGAGGAATGTCTTCGTTCAGGCAGGCGAATATCTGTGAATAGATGGGATGGGTATGTACCACAGCGTTTAGTTCCGGTCTTGCATTAAGTATACCGATGTGCATACCAAATTCAATTGTGGGTTTGCGTTTGCCCTCCACAACCTCCATTTTGGAATTCATAACCACTATATCGTCTTCCGTTATAATATCATACGGCATACCGCTCGGTGTCAAGTAAATTAATTCATTTTCCGGATTTCTTGCGCTGATATTGCCCCACGTACCTACCGTAAGCCCTGATTTGAACATTCTCATTCCGGACTCAACGATCAATTTCTTATAATTCATTTTTCTTTCCTCCAAAAAATTCATGATTTATCTGCGACTTTCCACAGGCTTTGACTTAAATCACCCGGGAAAATATGTTTTGGTGATGAGCGATGCGGCGATTACCCCGCGCAGCTCAGCATAGCTGATATCAGGCTCAAGATAGGCCAACTGGGCGGCACAATTTCCAATCGATGAGCACTCCTGTGTGCACGCCATAACCGGAAGCCCCAGCTTGTTGGCGCATTTCTGATTAATAGCGTCATTTTTTGCTCCGCCGCCAACGACGTTGACCGACGAATAGCTCTTTTTAGTACATTCCATAACTGCCTTTAGTCCTGTCACATAGCTTACAGCCAAAGATTCTTCCACCGAAGCCAGTACTTCCGGCCACTTATAGTCTTTGCCGCCGCTCTCAGGGTGGTTTCTTTGCCATATGGCTGCTGCCATATGAGGCGGGTTAAAGAACAACGGGTCATTTACATCGAAAGTGGGAGGGGGAGCCGGGAGAGCCCGCCCCATGGCGAAGAAGTCGTCCCAGCATATGCTTCCGTTCTCCTTTTCATACTCCTTCTTAAGGCGTTGAGTTATGAACATGCCTGTTGTGTTCTTCAGAAGTGTGATATATCCGAAGGCTCCCATTTCGTTCGTCAGTTTGTTTTTAAGCACTTCTTCATTGATGATTGGCTCTCTGCACTGAGCCCCTATGAGCGCCCATGTGCCGGAACTTACAAATAAATACTCATCGTCCTCGCAGGGAATTGCAAGCACTGCGGAGGCCGTGTCGTGCGAGGGCACACAGACCATCGGGATATCATAGCCGATCAGAAGCTCATCAAGTATATCCCTTCTGATATTGCCAATTAGTTTTCCGTGGTCTCCCATTTCGCAGAACCAGTCTGGGTTCAGGCCCGTTGCCCGGCATTGTTCAATACTGATTTTCTTCGTTCTGACATCCATCAGCTGCGTAGTTGAAAGCTCGGAAGGTTCGTTTATTTTCGCTCCCGTAAAGAACCAAGTCAGGATATCCGGAACCATCAGGATCTTTCTGCCGTTTTCCGTAATTGTAGGCAGCTTCTTCCTAAGCCCACGCAGCATGAAGACCGTGTTGATCTTATCGGCCAGGATACCCGTGCGATAAAACATTCCGTTCAGTTCTTCCTCGGACAGGCTTTGCATTTCCTCCGCGCCGATCGTGTTGCGGTAACTCAGAACATTTCCCAGCATCGTATCACGCTCATCCAGGAACATCATATCGATTCCCCAGGTGCAGACGCCCGCAGAATGTATCCTGCCCACCCTTTTCGCAGCCGACTCCAGACCCTTCTTCATGTTTGTGAAGATGTTGAGCATGTCCCAGTAATAATAATCGCCTATCTTAACCATTTCGTTGGGATCTGATTTTATTATCTCGCTTGAAATTCGTTCCCCGTCAAAATGGCAGAGTATGGTTCGTATAGTGCTGTTGCCGCAGTCGAAAGCAACCATATTGTACTCTTTGCACATAGCGCCCCCCTATTTGGCAGTTCTCAGCATTCTGACCGTCACCGCCAGCAAAAGAATAACTCCATAAATTGCCGTGGTAAGATGCGAATTCAGCCGCAGGATATTAAGTCCGCTGCCTACCACCTGGAAGATCAGAACGCCCAGTATGATTCCGCTGACCTTCCCGTGTCCGCCGTTTGGATTGACTCCGCCCAGAACGGCAATCAGGATGGTCTGCATAAGATATGAGCTTGCATATCCCGGTGCGGCGGCGTTGAAACGTGATGTTAGGATTACGGCCGCCAGTCCCACGAACAGGCCCGAAATCGAATATGTCTTCACTATCAGGGCCTTTTCGTCCACTCCGGAAAAAACCGTTGCCACCTTGTTTGAGCCGTAGAGATGAGCTCTTGGGCCATACGGCGTTCTTTGAAGAAGAATTGCCAACAAAATCAGTGCAAGAACAAAGATATATACCGCCGTCGGAATTCCTACCAGCGTCTTATTGCCTATAAATTTGAAGGAATCCGGATATCCGGATATTGTGGCTCCTCTGGTGATAGCAAGGCAAATACCGTTGAAAAGAAGCTGAGTCCCCAGTGTCGCCAGCATATCCGGTATTTTGAAATTGGCGATAATCAGACCGTTTATAACGCCCGCAGCCACACTTACCAGTATGCCGGCAAGTACGGCTATAAGCACCAGGGGAATGCTGTCGGTTCCTTCTGGGACGTTTCTGGTCATTATCAGCGCCATGACGATCCCGGATAAGTTTGCCGAAGCGATAACAGAAAGATTGATGCCTCCTACGAGCATGGTAATCGCCATAGCTATGGTCAGCAGGCCCATTTCAGGAATTTGATAGGCTACGCTCTTTAGTGTTCCAAACGAGAAGAAATTTGGCTGTACAAGCGTTACCAGGGCGGTAGAGACGACCAATATGAGTAGAAGCATGGAATTATCGCCGTTTTTTGAGACAAGTTTTTTAAGCCTTTCCATCTTCAAGCTTACCTCCCACATTGGCTTTCTTTGAGTTCTGCAGCATTTTCCACCCCGTCAGACAGAAGCTCACCAGTATGACGGAACCTATGACAAGATCCTGATAGTAGCTGGATACGCCCATTAGCGTAAGGCCGTTGGACATAATGGCAACAAGCAGCATACCGAGCACGGTTCCGCTCACGGTCCCTTTGCCTCCGGAGAGTGAAACTCCGCCGAGAACCACCATGGCGATAACGTCCATCTCATTTCCCACGAGGTCGTTAAGCGCGACCTGCTGTATCAGATAGCACTGTACAATCGCACCCAGCGAGGCTATCGCTCCCACATAGGCATAAACGAAAAGCTGAACTCCCAGAGTATTTACGCCCATACGGCGGGCAGCTTCAATGTTGCCACCGATCGCGTAAATTTTTCTTCCCATTTTGGTAAACTTCAGTATGTACCATGTCAGCAGAAAAACGAACACGAGAAACCCTATTGGAATAGCCACAATACTTGTATCGGACTTTGACGCAAACCAGGAGGGGAAGCCGAAAAGTTTTACGCCCTTGGTCGCCCAGAGCAGTAGTCCGTCAAAAATGCTCATGGTTGCGAGTGTGATAATAAGCGTCGGCGCCTGAATGTGGTAAACCAGAATAGCGTTAATGCAGCCCAATATGACGCCCGTTGCAATTGAAATCAGAATTATTATCAGAAAATTGCCACCCAGATGAAGCATATACTGCGCCATGGCATACTGAGCGATTGTTGCGATCGCCATAAACGAAATATCAATTCCGCCAGAAATAATGACGACCAGCACTCCCGCGGCAATGATACCCAGTGCGGAATAGCCTACAACAAGTGAACGGAGGTTTGTCAGCTGCAGAAAGGTGCCACCGGTGAAAACCGACAGGAACAGCACCAGAACGATATCAATAATCAGAAGGTAAAACTCGCTGGAATGTATGAATTTCTTTAACGCAGACCTATTGCCCATAAGCCACCTCCCGCTCGAAATCCTCCTGGGAAAGCGCCCTGCAGTCAAGCTCCTTGACCAATCTTCCACGGTACATCAGCAGTGCTCTAGGGCAGTTGTGATAGATTTCGGGTATTTCATCTGAAATTAAGATAATGCTCATTCCGCTCTTGGCGAGCTTCCTTATAATATCGTAAATGGCGCTCTTGGCGGCAATGTCGATACCGTTGGTCGGCTGGTCAAGAATCAGTATATTCGGATTGGTCGCAAGCCACTTGGATATAACGATTTTCTGCTGATTTCCGCCGGACATTGCTGAAGCCGGAATGTCCGGAAGCGCGCTTTTTATATTCAGTTTCCCTATCCAGTCCTCGGTCAGCTTTCTGCGTTCTCTTGTTTTTACAAGCCCTAGCCTTGAGCAGAGCCTGTCGATAACGGATATGGAAATATTGTCCTCAACATTCTGGTCGATAACGAGGCCCTGCAGCAGCCTGTCCTCGGGAACATAGGCAATCCCCGCGCTGATAGCGTCACGGTTGCTTTTGAATCGCATTTTCTGCCCGTTAATCCTGATTGATCCTGAATCGGGCTTGTTCAGACCGAACAGACTCAGCGCAACTTCAGTTCTCCCGGAGCCTAAAAGGCCTATGACTCCGAGCACTTCGCCCTCCTGAAGCTTGAACGAAATATCCTCATATTGGCGCCCCTTGGACAGGCCCTCAAGCTCCAGCACCGTTTTCTCTCCCGGCTGGGAAAAATCCTGCCTGTATGCCACGCTTTGCCCACTCAGCATTTCGGTGAGCTTCGCGTCGTCCAGCTCGTCGTTCCTGAAGGTTCCGATTTTCGTGCCGTCTCTTATGACCGTTATTCTGTCGGCTATTTCAATTATCTCGTCCAGCTTGTGGCTGACGAACATAACTGTGAGACCCTTTGAGTTTAGATCCCTGATGATTTTAAACAGTACGTTTACCTCTTTCCTCGTGAGGGAAGAGGTTGGTTCATCCATAATTATAAGCTTTGCGTTTGTTGCAAGTGCTCTGGCGATTGCCACGAGCTGTCTGTCTGCTATTGACAGCGTCGAAACCTCTCTGTCAAGCTCAAGATCAACGTTCATAAGCTCCAGCGTGGCCTTTGAGAGTTTGTAATATTCGCTCCAGTTGACGGGCTTCACGCCTTTTGCAGTGTTCAGGCTGAACGCGATGTTTTCCGCTACTGAAAGGTTCGGAAAAAGGCTCAGGTCCTGATAGATAACCTTGATTCCGGCGTCAGAAGCCTCCTTAGCGCTGATATTGTGCACAGGCTGCCCGTTCATCAGGATGCGACTGCCTTCGTCGCTTCTCGTCACGCCGGAGATAATCTTTATCAGAGTCGATTTTACGCAGCCGTTCTGTCCCACCAAACAATGGATTTCTCCGCTTTGCAGCTCAAAATCGAAATTCTTCAGAGCATGAACTCCGCCGTAGTGCTTGTTAACGTCGCACATTTCCAGTATTTTTTCCGACATTTATATTCTCACCAACTTTAAAAAAGGGGGATGCGTTAAATGGGCCGCATCCCCCAAAGTATCATTAATTTACAGCTCCGTATTTATCTCAGAAGCCGAGAGTGTCTGCGTTGTCTTTCGTTATTACAAGAGTGTCGTCATAGGCAAGAACATTTTCATCGGATAATGTGGGAGCACCTATTCCGGGAACCTCAAATTTGCCGTCGTCAACCTTTCCGCCGCTCAGGAGCTGATTTGCGGTATAAACGCAGGCATAGCCGGAATCCGCGGGATTCCAGAGATACCCTTCAGTTATCGAGCCGTCCTTCAGATATGCGGAGGCTTCGCTCGGCACTACGTTGCCGACTACCGCGAATTTTCCTACAAGGCCGCTCTCCTTGACCGCTTCGGCGGCGCCCAAGGGTCCCTGGCTGCCAAAGGCTATAACGCCCTTCAGGTCGGGATAGGTTGTCAACAGATCAAGCGTGGTGGTACGGGCAAGCGC
>JAYFQM010000035.1:0-41883 GCA_034927185.1 Oscillospiraceae bacterium
TCATGGAATCATCTCCTTAAAAGTGATGGTTCCATTGTAAAGGATAAAGAGAAAACCTGCCGCATACGCAGCAGGTTCAGTAGAAGAAAAGGCTTTCAGTCACGTTGCCACCGCGCCAGCGGTTTAGTGCTATGTTTATAATGATACATATAACAGCAAGACGCTTGTGAATCATCCTGCCTTTTTTCTTCAGTTCTGTCTGAATAAGTCGCCGCACAAAGTTAAAAGCTTCTGCTTCCATTTGCTGATTTCCAACAATTCCGAGCATGGAAAAAGGGCCGTCTTTTTTTAGACAGCCCTTTTGCAAATTTTGTTCTGCGTAAATCTGTTCAGCATCTCCGTAAACAACCCTCCGAACAAGATACACAAAGCCCTGCGCCATATAGGCAGTACGCTCTTGCGTTTAGCCATTACTCTCTATTGTTCAGGCTTTGAAGTCTTATTAGCAAGTTTTGCGTCCTTTTTCATTTGCTCGTTCATATCGGCAATGCGCTGGGACACCATTTCGAGCTGCTCAGTTTCCTCATATCTGTCAATGAGCTCGCTCTCCTCAAGGTCTTCATATTTGCCCGCACTCTTCATATTAAAGACAATTTTCAGAAGTATGGGCGTAATAACTGTTGTGAAGATAACGACAATGATAGTTGGCCCGAAATATACGGAGCTCATAAGCCCAAGCGCGCTTCCCTTGCTCGCAACTATGAGCGCGACCTCGCCTCGTGAGACCATTCCAACCCCGATCTGAAGCGATTCCTTGTTTGAATAGCCGCATATTTTCGCTCCGAAGCCACAGCCGATTATTTTCGTCAGGATTGCAATAATAAGCAGAGAAACTGAAAAGAAAATGACGGTCGACGTCATCGGCGGCAAGACGACCTCTATTCCTATGCTGGCAAAAAAGATGGGCGACAGAAGCATGTACGAAAGTGTATTAAACCTGTTTGAAATATATTTTGTCTTCTGAGTGTTGCAGATTATCAGCCCCGCAAAATATGCGCCCGTAATGTCCGCAACTCCGAAAAATCGCTCAGAAACATATGACAATATCAGGCAGAACGCAAAAGCCACGATCACAAAGCGTCTCAGGTCGTTATCATATCTCTTGAACCAAAGCTCGAAAAGCTTGAATGAAACGAAGCCGACTACGCTGATAAAGACAAAGAAAAGCAGTATTTTTCCCAATACCCAGAATATGCTTATTGTCTTGTCCGCGAAGCTTGAAACCACCGTCAGAGCTATAATGCCGAGAACATCGTCAATCAGGGCAGCGCCAAGAATCGCATTTCCTGCGCGGGTATTTAGCTTGCCAAGCTCCTTGAGCGTTTCTACGGTAATGCTTACCGAGGTTGCGGTCAAAACAATACCGATAAAAACATTCCTGAGCGTTTCGTTTATGTTGGCCCCGCTTTCTCCCCCGAGAGGAAACAGATAAGCCACAAGATATCCGCCGGCAAGTGGCACCAGAACTCCCACTATAGCAATCACCAGTGAGGCCTTTCCTGCTTTTTTCAGCTCCACTATATCGGTTTCAAGGCCAGCCGTAAACATCAGGATTATTACTCCCAGTTCGGCGACCTGCTTTATAAAGTCAGTTTCTTTCAGCAGATTAAATCCAACCGGGCCAAGAACTATTCCGGCCAGCAGCGCTCCAACGACCTGCGGCATATGCAGTTTTCTCGTAAACAGGCCGAGGAATTTCGTTGATATTAAAATCAGAGCAATATCCAATAAATAATGATAAGACAGCAACATAATCACATCCTTTGCAGCAATTTCGGATTCTAACACTATCCGACGGTTTTTGCAAGTAAAAAAATATGCAATATTGATATAATATTATCAATGTCTGCGGTATGCGCCAATAATGTTCATTTTTATGCAAATCAATAAAAGTTTTTAATAATTGTCATTATTATCAATAGAATTTTTCAATGCATTGAAAGTAATAATTCTTTGTATTTTATATGTACGAAAAAGCCTTATGAATATTTATTCAATATTTTGATGATTACTCTGTAGCAGAAAGCCCTGCGGTCTACTGACCACAGGGCTTTTCTGGAGCTGGATGCGAGAATCGAACTCGCCACCTCATCATTACGAGTGATGTGCTCTACCTAATGAGCTAATCCAGCAAATTAAGTTTTCCGGAACAATGCGCGAGATTGATTATACCTTGTTCTGTTTTCTTTGTCAACATTTTTAGACGAGCTTTGTCCCTCATTCAAATATGGTGACTAGTGCAGAAAAAATCATACTATCCTTTCATTATCTTACCATATATTAATCCACGACTTCTGCCGCGCTAAGTCATGGGAGAGGCGACAAAAAAGCCTCGAGCTGTCAGCTCAAGGCCCTTTATCATTTTATCTCGTGTTTATTTATCGGCCTCGCTCAAAGCATAAGAGCCGCGGATCAGGACTCATCCAGTTCCTGGCTTCTGTTCAGGCTCATAGTAACCGATTTCATCTTGACAATTTCTCCGTTAACATTTTTTATCGAGTCGTTCTGCCTATAAATATCCGCGGATACCGATTCGATTGTTTGGCTGATGCTTATTACGCTCGATACAAGTCCGCCTATTTCCGAAGAAACCGTCTCAAATTTGTTGTTGACAACCTCATTTGTCTGAGTTTCCTGCATAACCACATTTGCTACGACTTCATTAGCACTGCTGATCTCATTCAGGGTGACCAGCAGTTTTTCCATGCTTTCCATTCCTGCAATTGCCGATTTGGTTCCGGCTGCTGTTTTTGCCGCCACATCTTCCACCTGCATGGAGAGTTCGGATATAATTTGTTGAATTCCCTTCGCGGACTCGCTGCTTTCATCGGCCAAGCTTTTTATCTCGCTGGCAACGACCGCGAAGCCTTTTCCGTTAACTCCTGCCTGGGCCGCCTCGATCGCGGCGTTTATTGAAAGCATATTTGTTCTTAGCGTAATCTTATTAATTTCTTTAAGAATCAAGTTTACTGAAGAAATCTTGCTGAGAAGTATCTCAGCAGCCTCACCTGCCGCGGTAACGGTTTCCTTCATAGAATCCAATGTCATTTTAACCTCCGACGCCCCGTCGTTACCGTTATGAACGGCTGCGCCGACTTCCTGGAATTTCTTTTCCATCTCTTTATTGAGAATTACATTTTGATCCAATGAGTTTACCGTGTCCGATACCAAAGCACTTAGCGCGTTAGCAGAGGTGTTCATTGATTTCGTCAGTGTCTCCATTTCGAAAGTCGCATCGCTGATTCCCTGAATTTGCTCTGTCAGACTTCCTATATTCTGAGAGCTTTGTTCCATAGATATGTTCAGCTGCTGTATTACGTCGCTGGTAGTGTTGGCATCCTCTCTAATTCTGGTCTGCATCCTGTTGGAAGAGCTGACAAGTTTCCCGCCTCGATTTGTAGCAATAATCATAAGGACGCCCGTTACGGTGTATCCGAATATATCCTCTATACATAGTCTCATGTCTGCTCCCGGTCCAGAAACATAGGCTGGATTTATTATTCCGGCAACTATGCAAATCGGTATATAGATCGCGACAAATGATATAATGATGGCCTTATTGAAGTATAGCAGCGCCATACCCATCATGATAAAAGAAAGAATAAACGTAGCGTCGTTTCCGTTCTGTGCGATAGAGGTCGCCAAGCATGCAATTGCTATTATGACTGTGATACCTGTTCCTTTAACAATGTCATTCGCTTTCGAAAAATAAAGGACTGTTATTATCACGATTCCGATCACCATTCCGGCGTCGCTTACAATGGTCGCGTGGGTTAATCCGCTCGAAATAGTTATAAAAGCGATCATAAGAAATGCGCAAATCCATAGAATGATTACATTGATTTTATGTAGCTTCTGCATGTGTGTTAGCTTCCTTTCGTACCGATATGAAAAAGATCAAATTTTAAGCGCAGCTTATAAAAATCCGAGTGATTTCCCTTAACAAAAAGGTAGGTAACCGTTTCAACATACTTGGAATACTATTTTAACTTAACCCCAACTATGTATAGTTATATTACTGAATGCACGAAATACAAGCCTCAAATATAACAATATTTATAAAAACGCCCAAATTTTATATTTATACGCAAAAACCGCCGTAAAAAACTTGTAACCGTTTATATTGCCTTCGATGTTACTGAGAACTCGGCTCCATGCTCACTCTCCGGGGAATCAATAGCCGCAAATTAAGAATCTGTTTTTTTGAATATAATTCCCTTTGTTTCGCTCAGACCGGCATATAACAACGAAGCCCACAAAGTATCGAAAATCAATACTTTGTGGGCTATCTAGGTGGTGGAGACTGGCGGAATCGAACCGTCGACCTCATGCGTGTGAAGCATGCGCTCTAACCGGCTGAGCTAAGCCTCCGTTTACAGAAAAAGGGAGCGGCTGCTCCCCCAAAATCCGTGGTGACCCGTACGGGATTCGAACCCATGTTACCGCCGTGAAAGGGCGGTGTCTTAACCGCTTGACCAACGGGCCATATTAGCGGGAGCGCTTGAAGCGCTCCCATTTTGGTAGCGGCGACTGGATTTGAACCGGTGACACTCCGGGTATGAACCGAATGCTCTAGCCAGCTGAGCTACGCCGCCATACATTGTTCTGATGAACAGGCAAGAGCTATTATACTAAACAAGTCCGACCCTGTCAATACTAAAGTTTTCAATTTTTGACTTTTAAAATATATAGGGTATTTTGGTGAAAAAGGGCGGTATTTTACCTCAAACACCGCCCTTTCGAATGCGATACTACTTCTTTCGGGCAAGCACCCTTTCAATTCCCGCTATCACTCCATTTGCGTCGACGCCGTATTTCGCCAAAAGCTGCGAATACGGTGCGCTCTCGGTGAAAGTATCCTGAATTCCGACGAATTCCGTAGGAGCAGACGCTCCGCCCCATGCGAGAACCTCGGAAACCGCCCCTCCGAGTCCGCCGTAAATGTTATGCTCCTCGGCGGTCACAATTGCTCCCGTTTCAGCTGCGCACTTCAGGATAAGTTCCTTATCTATTGGCTTTATGCTGTACATATCGACAACGCGGACCGAAACGCCCCTATCCTTTAATATCTCTGCCGCTTCCATAGCCTTGTGAACAAGAAGACCGCAAGCAATCACCGTTACGTCCGTTCCTTCACGGACAACGGCTCCCTTGCCGCATTCGAGCTTTGTATCGCTGGTGTAGAGGTCGGGATATACGTCGCGTGAAAGACGCAGATACACGGGTCCCCTGTGTTCTATCGCAAATTCCGTAGCCCAGCGTGTGCTCCTTTCGTCCGAGGGAACGATAACCGTCATGTTCGGCAGGGCGCGCATAACGGCTATGTCCTCCGTAGCGTGGTGTGTCGCGCCATCGAAGGCATCTGACATTCCGCAGTAAGCTCCGCCGAATTTGACATTGAGATTTCCGTAACAAATCTGAGCGCGTGTCGCTATGAGTCCGAGCGTTGTCAGAAACACCGTGAAGGTGTTCACAAACGGTATTTTGCCAGTTGTGGAAAGTCCCGCCGCGGTTGCGACCATATTACTTTCGGCTATGCCCATATTGAAGAAGCGGTCGGGATACGCTTTTCCGAAAATTCCGCTTTTTGTTGAGCCAGATAAATCGGCATCCAGAACGACAATGTCCTTGTTCGTTTCGCCGAGCTCCGCCAGTACGGAGCCGTATACTTCTCTGATTGCCTTTGCCATCAGTTTTCACCTCCGAGTTCCGCAATTGCCTTCTCCAGATCTTCGTCCGAAAGAGGCTTTCCGTGCCACGCGGCCTTTCCCTCCATGAAAGAAACGCCCTTTCCTTTGACGGTGCTCGCTATGACTACGGTCGGCCCATCCTTCAGCTTTTCGCTCGCGTCAAGCGCTGCGGTCAATTCCTTAAAGTCGTGTCCGCCGCACTCGATCACGTTCCAGCCGAAGCTGTGCCACTTTGCGGACAAATCGCGCATCGGCATAATTTCGTCGGTGGTGCCGTCAAGCTGCACCTTGTTATAATCGACAATCGCGGTGAGGTTCGCAAGCTTGAACTTGGGTGCGGACATAGCTGCTTCCCATGACGTACCCTCGTCGAGCTCGCCGTCGCCCAGAACAGCATATACTCTCGCGGGGCTGCCGTTCAGCTTCAGTCCAAGTGCCATGCCCTGTGCGGCTGAAAGCCCTATGCCGAGTGGGCCTGAGGGCATTTCTACGCCCGGAGTGTGAATGGACGGATGTCCCTGAAGCAGACTGTCGATGCGGCGGAGCGTCCCCATACTGTCTTTCGGAAGGAATCCCTTTTCAATGAGATTCCGATAGAGCATCGGAGCAGCGTGCCCCTTACAGAGCACCAGCCTGTCCCGATCTGGATCATCAGGCCTGGCAGGGTCAACATTCATCCGTTCCTGATAGAGTAGGGTAATAATTTCGCATACCGAAAGGCTCCCGCCCGGATGTCCGGACTGTATGCCGTGTATGGCTTTGAGTACGTCGATGCGGAAAACTCTGCAAAGCTCGTTAAGCTCTGCGATCCTCGCTTTTGACAGTGGCATCTTTTTTCCTCCATTTTTCAATTCAGTTTGTTCTGCGGATGTCCGTCCAAAAAAGCGCGGACATTATCGGTGGCAATTTTTATCAGTCTCTTTCTGCTCTCTATCGGGACCCATGCGATATGCGGTGTTATTATACAGTTCGGACACCCAAAAAGCGGGCTGCCGTCCTTTGGCGGTTCCTGTGTCAGAACATCCGCGGCAAAGCCGCCGAGCTTTCCGCTTTTGAGGGCGTCCGCCGTGTCCTGCTCATTTACCAGTCCGCCGCGCGCTGTATTGATTATTATAACCCCGTCACGCATTTTTGCTATTGTCTCCCGGCGGATAAGACCGGAATTCTCCTTCGTAAGCGGACAGTGCAGGCTGACGATGTCCGAGGTTCGGAGAATCTCGTCCATATCCGCCATTGTGACACCCTCGATACCCGACTCGCTTCTCGGGCGTGAGGCGCAGGCTATGACCTTCATCCCGAAACAGACCGCTGTTTTTGCTACAGATCTTCCAATTTGCCCATAGCCGATTATGCCCAGCGTCTTTCCGGATAGCTCCATAAGAGGCACTTCCCAGAAGCAGAAGTCGCGGCATTTACTCCATTTCCCCGCCATAACGCTTTCGCTGTGCAGCCCTGTACGCATACACAGCTCTAAAAGCAGCGCGAAAGTGTGCTGTACGACGGAAGGAGTGCTGTATGCGGGAATGTTGCATACCGTTATTCCCCTCTCCATTGCCGCCCTGAGATCGATGTTATTATAGCCTGTGGCAAGCTCGCCTATATATTTGAGCTTTTCGCACTTGTCCATCAGCTCGCCGGTAAATTCCGTTTTGTTAACCAAAGCGATATCAGCGTCACGTATCCGCTCAAGAGACAGATCGCCCGGGGTCTGGTCGTATATAACCGTATCACCCAGCTTTCTTAATTCGTCCCACGAAATGTCGCCGGGGTTTATGGAGTATGCGTCCAAAATTACGATTTTCATCTAGGGTTTCCTTCCTGAAAATTTGCCTGTTTTCGGCATTAATTATAAAATATAACAAGCCACCGTTTACGTCAAGCCGTTTATGGATTTTCTGATTTCTAAGTAAATGAGCACTTGATACAAAAATAATTATATGATACAATTATATGAAACAAATTAGAATCATTTTTCTATGCTTTGTATCAATACTGAACATTTTGTAATTATTTTTGCTCAGGCGCCATGTTCTTACATATTTTATTCCAAGAAAGGAACGGTTTTTTCATGCAGAAGCAGAAAAATGTTGAATATTGGGCCGGTCTGCATAAGAGGCTGGAAGGCTTCGATTTTCCAAGCGCCGCGATTTCCAACTCCTGGAAGCGCAGCGATAATTGCAACATTGATTATGGCGGGATAATGCCGAGAGAACTCAGTCAAACCGAGCTGGAAAGAACGAAAAAGAGCTATAAGCGCCTTCTGATCTGCTCGGACTGGGTAATAAATCATTTTATAGCCAATAACACGGAAAAAGATATTCGAGTGCTTCTCTTCAGCAAGGACGGCGTTCTCCTGAGGATATATGGCATCCCCGATGAAAACGACTGGCTCGGTCAGGCTGGTATAAAAAGCGGCACCAAATGGTCAGAGGACATCATCGGGGCCAATCCCTTTACAATCGGCCTTCAGACCCGCAAGGCTGTCGACATGCACGGCTACAGCAACTATTCTCGATTTCTGATTGACGGTTCCTATTATTTTGCACCGGTCTGTCTCACGGAAAACGAGATTTACGGAAGCATCATTATCGCGGTTCCTCAGGAAAAGCGGGATCAATACCTTCTCTCTGTGGCGATAACGATTGCACGGTCTATCGAGCTGGACGTTTTTCTTTTTCAGAGTATCGACATGTTCACATCCAGCGACGAGGAATCAGGTTCGATATTTTTGCGGCAGAATAAGGGCAGAAACGAAGTTGTTATCATCAACGATCAGGTCTTTAGAATTCTCGGCATAAAAAAGCCGGACACCTATCACCTTACTCTTGAGGAAATCGTCCTGCCCCTCCCTGAGAACAGGGAGTTTTGGAGCATACTTGAATCGAAAAAGCTCGTCAGCGACAAGGTTATTCCCATCTCCGTCAGCAGCGGCAGGGTATATGTCAACATGAGCACCGCCACATACAAGCAAAACAAGTTTCATCCGGATGGAATAACGATTTCTTTCAGCTCTAACGGGCGCGCGAACAAAATGTCCTCAAAATTCACGGACAACAACGCCCGCTATACCTTCAACGACATAATCGGTGAAAACGACCTGATGCTGGAAACCATCAAGCGCAGCAAAATTGCTTCCCAGAGTGACAGCAACATTCTTATTCAAGGCGAGAGCGGCGTCGGCAAGGACGTTTTTGCTCAGGCAATCCACAACAGCAGTAAGCGCAGCCACAAGCCCTTCGTGGCAATAAACTGCGCGGCGTTTTCAAAGGAGCTTATTGCCAGCGAGCTTTTCGGCTATGAGAGCGGCGCGTTCACGGGAGCGAAAAGAGAAGGCTCGATAGGCAAATTTGAGCTTGCAAACCATGGCACCCTGTTTCTGGACGAAATCGGCGACATGCCGATGGAGGTACAGTCCGTCCTTCTCCGTGTTCTGGAGGAAAAAACCTTCCGCAAGGTCGGAGGCAACGACCTTATCGAGGTCGACGTCCGCATTATTGCCGCGTCAAATAAGAACCTTAAAGAACTTATCGAGAAAAAGCTCTTCCGAGAGGACCTTTTTTACCGTCTGAGCATAATCCGGATAAACATTCCTCCGCTGAAAAACCGCGGAGCGGACGTCTATCTGTTTGCTGAATACTTTCTGAAGAAGCTCTGCACGCGGATGGGCAGGCCCGATATACGGCTTTCGAAGAACGCGCTGGAGTTTCTGGGAAAATACTCATGGCCGGGAAACCTCCGTGAGCTTCAGAATCTTCTGGAAGGTATCATCAGTACCCACGAGGAAACCCTGATTACTGAAAAGGAAATCCATAATTATCTGGGAGATTATTTTCTTGAGACGCTGACGGAAGAGGTTCCCGCAGCGACGATTCCTTATGACATATACGGTCTGGACGAAAAGGAAAAGTTCGAAATGGCACTTCGTAAGTGCCGAAACAACAGAACAAAGGCCGCAGAATACCTTGGACTTTCGCGCAGCACGTTTTACAGGAGAATGCAGGAATTCGGAATGAACTGACACCGATTCCTCTTTACCCATAGAAATTTCAGATCAGGAAAGGAAAATAAATATGGACAACGTACGCATATTCGAAATCAAGCAGAGCATTTATCAGAACAACGATCATGAGGCGGAGAGGCTGAGAAAAAGGCTAAAAAGTGAGCACACTTGCCTGATGAACCTGATGTCCTCCCCCGGCTCTGGCAAAACGACGACTCTCTTGCGCACGATTGAGGCACTCCGCGGCGAGTTCCGTATAGGAGTTATGGAGGCCGATATCGATTCCGCCGTCGATGCGGAAACAATTGCAAAAACCGGTACCAAGGCTATTCAGCTCCACACCGGCGGAATGTGCCATCTTGACGCCTGTATGACAGAAAGCGGAATCAACGAGTTCGGCACCGAGGATCTGGATTTTGTGGTTCTGGAAAATGTCGGCAATCTCGTATGCCCAGCCGAGTTCGATACCGGTGCCTCGTTCGACGTCATGCTTCTCAGCGTTCCTGAGGGCGACGACAAGCCTCTTAAGTACCCCCTCATGTTCTCTAAGGTCTCGGCCCTGCTCATCAACAAAATCGACGTTAAGCCTTATTTTGACTTCGATTCCGACGCCGTCAGGGAGCGTGTCAAGAAGCTCAACCCCGACGCCGAGGTTTTTGAAATCTCCGCCAGGACCGGCGAGGGCATCAAGGAATGGACCGACTGGCTTGCCGCTAAAATCCGCGATTGGAACAAATAGGCGGCATTATGCGCTATTACAGACTTTTTCAGCCGATTACAATCGGTAAGCTTGAGCTTAAAAACCGCATTATAATGCCGGCCATTCACCTTATGTACAATATGGATGGCTTTGCCAACGAGCGCTTTAACGAGTTCTATTGGCGTCGCGCAGAGGGTGGCGCAGGTCTTGTTTTCGTCGGCGGCTGCCGCTTTGACGAATACGGTGGCTCTCCCGGCATGGTGAGCCTTCAGAGCGACGAATTTATAGCGGGCTACCGTGAATTTACGGACGGTATGCATAAGCGCGGCGCAAAAGTTGGAGTGCAGCTCTACCATGCCGGAGCCTATGCCCACTCCATTGCCAACGAAGGACGCGAAGCTCTGGCCCCCTCCGCCGTTTTGAGCAAGTTTACGAAAGAAATGCCTAAGGAAATGACGAAGGACGAAATGAAAGATGTCATTTCCAAGTGGGCGGACGCGGCTGTCAGGGCTAAGAAGGCCGGGTTTGACATCGTCGAAATCTCGGCATCCGCGGGCTATCTTATCAGCCAGTTCCTCTCCCCCAAAACAAATCTGCGCACGGACGAATACGGAGGCTCATGGGAAAACCGCACACGCTTCCCGCTTGAAGTCGTCGCGGCAATCCGCGGAGCGGTCGGTGAGGATTACCCGATCTGCGTACGCATAGCCGGCAACGACTTTGTGCCAGGTTCTAATACAAGCGACGAAGCTGTCCTGTTCGCTAAGCTGCTTGAAGGAGCCGAAGTCGATCTGATAAACGTTACCGGCGGCTGGCATGAAGCGGTCATCCCCCAGCTCACGGGCGACCTTCCCCGTGCAGGTTTTGCATATCTTGCGGCGGCGGTAAAGGATGCGGTTAGCGTCCCAGTAGCGGCGAGTAACCGCATAAACGACCCCGCTGCGGCCGAGAGGGTCCTTGCGACCGGCGGAGCCGATTTTGTGAGTCTCGGCCGTCCTCTCATCGCCGACCCTGACTGGCCGAAGAAAACTATGAGCGACGAGTTTCCTATGATACGGCGCTGCGTTGCCTGTAATCAGGGCTGCCTTGCAAAAACCTTTTTTGCCGAACCTGTTGAGTGCATTGTCAACGGATATGCGGGTAAGGAATATATCCTCAAAAGGCATCGCACAAACGACCCGAAGGCGATACTTGTGCTTGGCGCGGGCGTTGCCGGCTGCGAATTTGCGGTCCAGGCGGCACTTAAAGGGCATAACGTCTCAGTCTGGGAAAAATCGGACCGCATCGGGGGGCAACTGCATCTGGCTGCAGCGCCGCACGCGAAGCGTGAGTTTTTGAACCTCGTTACATATTATTCCGCAGCATTCAAGAAGCTGAATATAGAGCTTGTTTTAAACAAAAACGCGTCTGACGACGAGATCCGGACCGCTGGCTTCGACATTCTCGTCATGGCTACCGGAAGCGTCCCCAAAGCAATCACTTTGCCCGGGGGCTGCAAAATACCCATATATACCGCTTACGATATTCTCGGCGGCAAGGTAACGGCCGGTAAAAACGTCGTCATTGTCGGCGGCGGGGCCGTCGGATGCGAATGCGCGGACTACCTCGCATATGAGGCGGCTCTTTCACCCGAACAAATCTATTTCATGCTGTCCCAGCGCTCTGAAACCACCGAAAAGATAATTTCTTTGCTTGATAAGTCCCGCAGAAATATAACGATAGTTGACATAGCGAAAATAGGTACGGGATTTGAACAGGGTACGGCGTGGCCGCTTATGAAAGAGCTTGCCCGCTTCGGTGTGCGGCAGTATCCTTATGCAAAAATCCTTGAGGTTACTGATACAAGCATGGAGCTTGAGGCCGCGGAACAGAAAACCCGTGAACAGAAAGCGAAGGAGCGCGAAACAGGCGTTGTCGGTCCGGAAAAAACGGTACGTCTCAGTATCCCCTGCGATACAATCGTTATTGCCGCCGGGGCTATCCCGAACAACGCGCTTTTTGAGACGCTCAGAAACGACTGTAACGAGATATATAATGTCGGCGACTCCTTGTGCCCCGGAAAGATATCGGACGCGATAGCTCAGGCAATCGAGCTTGCTTCAAAGCTCTGAGCTGCCAGAAATTAATAGGCGGCAAGCGCTAATAAAGTGATGCTTCCGGCTTTAAGACGACTATTCGGGCTTGCTTGACCCTTCTCCTCGCCCCACAAGTCAGCGTACTTACTTTACGACCATCCTTCGGGACGGGCTATGAGGTAAAGCCCTGTATTTTCTTTGTGAATACAGGGCTTTACTGGCCGTGGAATGACGCTGGAGTGCGGCCCGAGGCCACTTTTGCCTTGAAAAGATACGTTCGCTTTGCTATAATTGAAAAAAAGTGCATTTGGGGGGCTTTATGCCGTGTCTGAATCCCTTATAACAAAAAAAGCGCTTGGCGAAGCACTCAGAGAATTGATGGCCAAGCATCCGTACGAGAAGATAAGCGTTAAGGACATCTGCGATGCCTGCGGGATGAACCGCAACAGCTTTTATTATCATTTCAAGGATAAGCAGGATCTTATCGTCTGGATATTCGATTTCGAGTTTATACAGAGGCTCAAACCCCTTCAGTTCGAGGACGCATTCCAATTTTTTGAATGCACCTGCGAATATTTTTACGAGCATAAGGCTTTTTACGTTAAAGCTTTCGAAATTACAGGTCAAAACTGTTTCAGCGACTATTTTTCAGAGGTATTCCATCAGTTCAGTCTTGAGTACATGTACAAATACTTCGGAAATGTGGACAGGAGAGAAGAGTTTGCCCGTTTTACAACCGATGCTTTGCGGATGGCACTGATACGCTGGCTTAACGACCCGGGCGACATGAAGCCGCATGAGCTTGCCGAGCATTCAAAGGAAGCTCTGTTCGCGCTTGCGGACAGATGCCTGACGCAATACCCCGAGGAAATGAAGAATTACCGGATGAAAATGAAGCAGTAAAAAGGTGGGGCGTCAAGAACGCACAACCTTTTTACTGCTTTTCATTTTTTTGCATTCCGCTGTTGAGCCACTCCAGATCGCCAATTATATCCGAGACGAACACGGGGTGTGTGGGCCTGCGTTTCTGAAGATACCCATACGCTCCGACCTTTTCTCGTACGGGCTGTGAGCATCCCTCACTTGCCTTGAGAAAAAGGAACAAGCAGCTTTTATCGCAGACTTCGTCCAGCAGGCCGGGAGAACAGGCCGTGTCCGCGTTATCGTCGTTGTAAACATAATAGGCTCCTAACAGGCGTCTGCGCTCCATAAGCTGTTCGGATAAGGATGTACAGCCGCCGCTTCTCAGGTCGATGACCGTCATTACGTTCTTCTGATCATACTTAAGGGCCGTGCTGTTATTCGCCGTAAAAATGAAAAACGCCTTGCGCGGGTTCCTGCTGATAATCTGATAGAGCTCGTTTTCATCGCGCTCCGGTATATCGTCAAAAATGAAGAAAATGTTTGTTCCGCCATTTATAAGCCGCTGAAGCCGCGCCGCAATTCCGGCATTGTCGGGATCATCGCCGCGGCTTGTGATAACACCCGCGACGGGGCTCTGTTTTCCGCGCACGAAAAGCTTCTCGCCACGGATCAAACTGCTCCTGTCAAAGCCATAATACCCGAAAGCGACTCCGAATTCGGAAATTCTGTCCCTATCCACGCTTAAAAACAGCTTCCTCGCCAGGCTGTAATATTTGCTGGAGTTGTCAGAAATAACTTTTCTCACTTCGGAAAAAAACTGCCTCTGCGGAGAAAAGCTTGAAAAGTAATACCCGAATTCGACAAGCTTCCGCAGCGTTCGGTTTGTGTCGGTTCCGGCATTATCCAGCCAACGGCTGAGGAAAGCCTTTATAATTCTCACAGAAGTGTCCATACTGTTTTCTCCGGAAAATAATCAGGTGATAGCATAATTGATTATAGAATTTTATATACCTATAAAAAATAGGCAATATCGGAGATATGACTAAAAACTGTGCATTCCGGAGAATCCGACGAAAATTTTTGCGTGCGGCGCCAAATGCCCAATGACTTTTTCGAACAACATGGTTAAACTCTAGTCAAATAAAAAGGGAAAGGATTTGTGTTATGGAAAGAAAGACTGCGGCAAAGAAGTCCATTAAAGAGTCGCTTGAGACATTTGGGCTGGGTAAAATGGTTTCATATATGGATAAAGACCCAGAAGAGAACATTCCAAAAATCCTTAACTGGATTGACAAAGTCGGCGGGGTTGAGGAACAGGCGAAGGCCTGCCGCGACGGCTTTGAAAAAAAGGACAGCAACTGGTATAAGCTTATTATGAGCTTCTGGTCGGACATCGACGACGGCGTGAGAAAAACAATTTTTGAAAACTTTATTGTTAACGCCACCATACTCGGCGGTAAACGGCGCGACAAATTCAGGGACAAGGAAAATTGCAGCATTCCATGGGCAATACTTATGGATCCGACGAGCGCCTGCAATCTGCACTGTATCGGCTGCTGGGCTGCCGAGTACGGCAACAGGCTCAACATGACTCTAGATGAGTTGGACAGCATCATAAACCAGGGCAAGGTTATGGGTGTTTATATGTACATTTATTCGGGCGGCGAGCCGCTCGTGCGCAAAAAGGACATCATAACCTTATGCGAAAGACACCCCGACTGCGAATTTCTGGCCTTTACAAACGGTACGCTGATCGACGAAGCGTTTGCCGACGATATGCTGAGAGTAAAGAACTTCGTACC
Source organism: Oscillospiraceae bacterium (assembly GCA_034927185.1). GTDB lineage: Bacteria > Bacillota > Clostridia > Oscillospirales > Oscillospiraceae > UBA2658. The sequence goes on from JAYFQM010000035.1 coordinate 15,132, forward strand.
GGCCTTCAGTATTGAGGGCTTTGAGGAAGCAACCGATTTCAGACGCGGAAACGGCACGTACAGAGCCGTAGTGAACGCCATGGAGCTGCTAAAACGCAAAAAGCTCGTTTACGGCATTTCCTGCTGCTATACCTCAAAAAACACCGAAACCATCGGCAGCGATGAGTTTATAGACTCGATGGTGAATCTGGGTGCGAAATTTGCCTGGTTTTTTACATATATGCCCGTAGGAAAGGACGCGGTGCCCGATCTTATCGCATCTCCCGAACAAAGAGAGTATATGTACCACAGAATCAGGGAGTTCAGAAGCTCAAAGCCGATCTTTATGATGGACTTCTGGAACGACGGCGAATATGTGAACGGCTGCATCGCCGGCGGCAAGGATTATCTTCATATAAACGCCAATGGAGACATCGAGCCCTGCGCGTTCATCCACTATTCGGATTCCAACATCAGGGAAAAAACTCTGCTTGAAGCGTTCAAGTCTCCGCTGTTTATGGCTTATCACAATAACCAGCCGTTCAACGAGAATATGCTCCGTCCCTGCCCGATGTTTGATAATCCTGAAATGCTGAAGATGATGGTGGAGCAGACCGGCGCAAGCTCGACCGATATGCTTGCTCCCGAAAACGTGAACGATCTTATCGCGAAAACCCTGCCTGCATCCGAAAAATGGGAGCCGGTTGCGGATAGGCTCTGGAGCTGCTCTCACGCCTGCGCTGCATCGTGCAGATCATCCGAGTCGCACTGAGAGGCTTTTCTTCGTATACAGATCTCCTGCTTCTATGCCGTGTGTCGAACACACATGTTTAATGTATGGGTCCGACGCAGAGCGCCATGAAATCATGAAGCCTGACACTGTTCAAAAAACAGTGTCAGGCTCTTTTCCATATACATTCACCGCATAAATCAATGCTTTCAAATCAGGACCCCGGCTTTTTGAATGCGGCATGCGAGGGGTACTAAACGCCCAAAACACGAAATATACACGCCTCTGCCGCCCCGGTACGGTTACACTACTAGAACCGGCTTTTTCATTATTTGGAAACGTCACACCACGACGTTAACTTTTCTCTCGACAAACCAGCGTCCAATGTTGTTTCCCGCGCGAAATTCGCTGCGCTCAAAGAACAGATAGCTGCGCTGACCGCGAACGTCAATCGTATAGCGGTCGCCCTGTCCGCCTGCCTTCATCGCGGCGGCCTGGCGTATGTCAAGCACCCTGTCGATCTCATAAACCGTTCCGTCCTCCCAGGTCAATTCCTTGGGAATCATCCTGCCATCGGCATCAAAGGCAGCGAGCACACCCACATAAACCTTGGCATTATCCATCTTATGACCCTTCCCTTCTCAAGGATAATATACTTCATGACCATAATATGAATGGTAATATTCCGTATCATTTGTTCTCCGTTTAAGCCGCGAGCAAACATTACGCCGTATGGCTTTTAAAGCCCAACCTTCTTCAAAAAATCTCCCTTTGCCATGAGAGGAGGCTCAATCATCTCATAGCCTCTGCGCTTCATAAGCCTGAATTTGAAATCAAGCAGCTCCGGGGGTACGCCCAGACTTGAGGCGGCACCGAAAAACGAAATATCGTCATTCAAAAGCCCCAGAACCTCTTCATCCTTCATCAGGTAATCAGCCGTGAAAATGTTTGCCTCATACTCCCTGACGCTCGCGCTGTCGAAAACCGTAAAATCGTGGAATGCCGCGGTGGAGCCGTTCTTACAGTGCAAGACGGCGTGGGCAAGCTCATGCATTAGGATAACGCGCTGTATTTCCCGGGGAATGTCGGAATTGACCGTGATGTGCTTTACTCTGGAAATGCAGACGAAAAAGCCCTTGCAGCAGCCGTCGTAGCTGCCCATCGGCTCATATTTGACGATGACCCTCAGCTCTTCGGCCAGCTTTTCGGGCTGTATCACGCCGTATTCGGTTTTGATCCTCTCGACCTCACGAAGCACATGGTCGTTTTTCATAAGCCGTCACCTCTTACACAGTCTCCGAAAGCTATTTTCTGTTCGAGTAAGTTTTCTTCGCAGCTTCCTTGCAGTCTATATACGCCTTCATGACTGCCTGAAAAAATGCGTCCTTTGCCTCTTCTGAAATATCGCCGCCCGCAAAAAGCGCCGCGTTTTCCTGCAAAAGGGCCTCCGCGTCCCTTGCCTGCCTCGCACCGAACCTGCGTCTTGCGCTTTCGATGTATTCCATACTCTCCGCGCCGTAAAGCGGGTCTGTGACCGCGTCGTTTTTGAGATATTCGGGCGAAACGCCAAGCGCCTTCGCAAGCTTATAAAGCTGTGCCGGCTGAGGAATGCGCCCATCCGTCTCGTAAGAGGTGATGGTTCTCTTTCCTATGCCCGACCTTGCACTGAGCTCCGCCTGGCTCAGGCCCAGCTCCGCCCTGCGCTCCACGAGCTTCTCACTGAATATTTTCATTGTCCCTGCCTCCCGTACAAAAAGATTGCCGCACATCGCGCTTTTCATCTTGACATTATTGCTGATTATTGCTATATTTAATTTACAATTATAAGCGACTATTAGCAATTACACGCACATTATATCCAGCATTGCTGCAATTGTCAAGAGTTAAGTTGCGGTATATTGCGCTGAACTTCAATTTATCCGGGGGGTGCTGCGAGTGGGCGGCAGGACGATACTTCACAGTGATATGAACTCTTTTTATGCTTCTGTTGAAATGATGCTTCATCCTGAGCTTCAGGGCAAGGCCGTAGCCGTCTGCGGATCGACCGAGACGCGGCACGGAATTGTTCTGGCAAAGTCCGAGCTTGCGAGAGGAGCGGGCGTCAAAACCGGCATGGTCAACTGGGAGGCCGAACGGCTATGCCCCGGCCTTATCCTTGTTCCTCCTCACTTTGAGCAGTATGTAAAATATTCCGGCCTCGCCCGTTCAATCTATCAGAGATACACTGATTTTGTGGAACCTTACGGCATGGACGAGTGTTTTCTGGATGTCACGGGAAGCACCGATATGTACGGCGGCGGTGTGGATATCGCTGAGGATATCCGCCGCACGATCAAGTCCGAGCTGGGGCTGACCGTCAGCGTCGGCGTTTCCTTCAACAAGGTCTTCGCAAAGCTCGGTTCCGATATGAAAAAGCCCGACGCCGTCACGGAAATAACACCGGACGGCTTTCAAGACAAGGTTTTCTCTCTCCCCGTCTCCGATCTTTTTTTCGTCGGAAAAGCGACATCAAAAAAGCTGCTGCGTTACGGCATTAAAACCATCGGTGATCTTGCCTCACTGCCTCCGGATTTTTTGAGGGAGATATTTGGAAAAAACGGTCTTCTGATCTGGGCCTATGCCAACGGACTCGACACATCGCCTGTCATGCCCAAGGACTTCGTTACACCTGTCAAATCCATCGGGCACGGGATAACCTGTACCGCCGACCTGACCACTGAGGAAGACGCATGGCGTGTGATGCTGGAGCTCTCACAGGACATCGGCCGCAAGCTGAGAACGCAAAAGCTTAAAGCCGCGGGCGTACAGCTTTCCGTCAAGGACAGCGGTCTTATATGCAGGCAATTTCAGGGTAAAATGTTGCGCCCCACTTCGAATCCAGCCGATATAGCAACAAAAGCGAGAAAGCTTTTCAACGGCAATTACGACTGGACCCTTCCCGTCCGCGCGCTTACCGTCAGAGCGATCGATCTGCACGATGAAAATGAAGCGGAACAGATGGATCTTTTTGCCGAAATCGAAAAGCGGGAGCGAAGCGAGAAGCTCTGCGAATGTGTCGAGGATATACGCAGACGCTTCGGAAAACATATAATCTCCTCAGCCTCTATAGTTGGGGATATAAATTTGCCGAACTACCGTGATCATGAACTTACCTTGCCCGGGATGATGGCCAGATAATCGAAAACGAACAGCCGCCGCTAAGACGGCCGCTGTTCGTTATTTTTCGCTATGGCGATCTATATCAGGGCCTACAGCCTCTTCACTGCTTCCGGAATCCGTTTGCGAGGACGGAGGCGATTATGCCGCCGTCGTCGTCCGTAATGGTTATATCATAGAAGGCTATGCTGCGCCCGCTCTTGACGCATTTGGCTTCGGCATAAAGCACGGGGCCCTTTGTCGGAGCAATGAAGCTGATCGTACTCGTAAGTGAGACGGCCGACGGATTTTCAACGTTCGCCGCGACGCCGAAAGCATAGTCCGCAAGCGTAAATATTGCTCCGCCCATCACATAGCCGTTAGTATTGTAATGCCGCCTGTCGATCTCTAGTCTACATCTGCAATAACCGGGTCTGGCTTCTTCAATCCTCACGCCGGTGGTTCCGACCGCGTAACTGTCGCCGTAAAACATTTCCTTCGCCTTTTCCGTATAGTCCATATTTTTTCTCCCGTTTTATTCCGCGCAGGAATGGATCCGGCACGCTTTTTTTAACGCAGGGTGCGCCCCTTATTCCGGTACGAACCCTGCGTTTTTTAATCTGAACATGCTCCGCATGGATAAGTGTGTTGCCTTACTTTCCAAGATAAGCTTTTTTGACCGCTTCATCCTTGAGAAGCTCTTTTCCCGGTCCGGAAAGAGTTATTCGCCCTGTTTCGAGAACGTAACCCATATTTGCGGTATGGAGCGCCATGTTAGCGTTCTGCTCTATGAGGAGTATCGTAACGCCTTGCTTGTTGATTTCCTTTATAATGTCGAAAATACCCTTGACGACAAGCGGGGCAAGCCCCAGCGAGGGCTCGTCCATCATCATAAGCTTTGGGCGGCTCATTAGCGCACGACCGACCGCAAGCATCTGCTGTTCGCCGCCGGATAAGGTTCCAGCCGCCTGCCAGGAGCGCTCCTCAAGCCGGGGAAAGAGGCTGTAGACCCATTTGATATCCTCCGTCAGCTCGTCCTTGCGCAGATAAGCGCCGACCTTGAGGTTTTCGAGCACCGTCAGGTCCGGAAATACGCGCCGTCCCTCAGGAACCAAAGTTATGCCCTGCGAAACGATTTCATTCGTTTTTTTACCTGTTATATCCTCGCCCATAAAGCTGATTTTTCCCGAGGAAGGCCTGACAAGACCAGCAATTGTTCGCAGGGTCGTCGACTTTCCGGCGCCGGTGGCGCCGATAAGGGTCACGATGCTGCCCTCTTCAACTTCAAAGGATATCCCCTTGACAGCTTCGATGCCGCCGTAATTGACTTTAAGGTTTTCGATTTTAAGCATCCTCAGCCACCCCCAGATATGCGTCTATGACACGCCGGTCATCCTGAACCTCGGCGGGAGTGCCGTGCGCGATTTGTTTGCCGAAATCAAGGACATAGATACGGTCGGATATCTGCATGACAAGATCCATATGATGCTCGATCATAAAGACTGTCAGATTGTGCTCGTCCTTTATTTGGCGAATAAAATTTGTAAGCTCAAGAGTCTCCTGCGGGTTCATGCCGGCCGCCGGCTCGTCAAGAAGCAGCAGCTTCGGACTTGTCGCCAGGGCGCGGGCGATTTCCAGCCGGCGCTGCACGCCGTAAGGCAGGTTTACGGCCTTTTCATTTGCGAGATGCGCCAAACCCTGACGTTCGAGCAGCTCCATGCTCTCTTTGCGCATCCTCATTTCCTCTTTGTAATTGATGCGCAAAGTCGCCGAAAACATATTCTGTTTTGCACGCATATGCTTGGCGATAAGGACATTCTCAAAAACCGTCTGGCTGCCGAAAAGCCTGATGTTCTGGAAGGTACGAGCTATGCCGAATTCGGTTATCTTATCCGGTGTGTTGCTTACGATCTTTGTATACCTACCGTTATTCTCTCCAGCGTAAAGCTTCTTCATTTTTCCAGAGGGGCGGTTCGAAACTATGATTTTGCCGTTAAACTCCACCTGACCGTTCGTAGGCTCATATACGCCCGTAATACAGTTGAAGGCGGTCGTCTTCCCGGCGCCGTTCGGTCCTATAAGCGCGACAATCTCACCCTTGTTGACCTCCAGCGAAAGGTTGTTCACGGCAACAACGCCGCCGAACTGCATGGTAATATCGGAAAGGCGCAGGACATTTTCACTCATTACCGCTCACCTCCCCTTTCTTTTTGCCGAGGTTTTTGAACCATTCGATCATCCTGCGGGAACGCGCCGGTATGCTTTTAAACCATCGAATGATACGCTCGATGTCAAATTCCCTGTCGCCCATTATACCCTTGCGCCAGAAAAGAACGACGCACATTATAATGATTGAAAAAATTACGAGACGGAAGCCGTTTCTGAAAATTCCGGGAGCCTTTATACCGAGGAAGGTTCCGGAATCAAGACCGCGCAGCCACCACTCGGAGGCAGCGATATAAAGGAACGAGCCTATGCAGCTGCCTGTGACGGAGCCGATACCGCCGAGAACAACGATAAGCAGTATTTCATAGGTCATAGCGGACTTAAAGGCCGAAGCCTGGATAGTCGCCTGAAACATGGCGAGCATGGCACCGCCGATACCTGCAAAAAAGGCGCTGGTACAGAAAGACATCATTTTGTGAGCCGCAAGATTTATGCCCATGGCTTCCGCTGCGACCTCATCGTCCCTTATGGCCTTGAACGCGCGTCCGTAAGATGAGTTAATCAGCAGAACAATAATAGCTATGCAAATGCCGGCAAGCAGGATCGGCAGCATCGTAATAAGGAAATTCTCAGTCCATGGCGCGGACGTGAAAAGGTTTGCATAAAACGGCTTATCGTTAAGGCCCTTTATTATTGAATCGAAGGACGGGAACATTTTCAGCATGTTGGAGCCGTTTGTTACTGGCCCCAGCGTATTCCACTGAAAAATTGCGCGAATAATTTCCGCGAAGCCAAGAGTCGCGATCGCAAGATAGTCACTTTTCAGGCGCAGCACCGGCAGACCGATAAAAAACGCGAAGATCGCGGCCGCAATACCTGCCAAAACAAGCGCCAGAATAACAGGCATTGTAAAGTGTATTATTCCACCGTCAAAATACTGATAAACCTGAGCTCTCGCTGCGAGAGGGATTGTAAAAATCGCGTACGTATAAGCTCCGATCAGCATAAAGCCCGCCTGACCGAGCGAGAACAGGCCGGTAAAGCCGTTCAGAAGGTTCATGGACACCGCGATAAGCGAGTATATGGCACCCTTTTTAAGCACGACGAACATCATTGATGATGAGGGCAGAAAATAGCTGAGTGCGAGGACAATCGCAAGCAGCGCGACAAGAAGCGCTGCGTTTATAAGATTCTTCTTCTTTTTACTCATATCGTCACCGCCTCAAACCTTGTCCGTCTGCTTCTCACCGAACAGGCCGGTGGGCTTGACAATGAGGATGATAATCAGCAGCGCGAATGTGAACGCGTCAGAAAAGGTTGCAAGACCCAGAGGAGTTTTGATTACTCCAGAAGTAACCAGAATGGTGTCGAGCCCCTTTATAATGTTCTCGCAGATACCGATTATGAACGCGCCGACTACGGCGCCGGGTATCGAGCCGATGCCGCCGAACACAGCCGCGACGAAGGCCTTGAGGCCGGGCATGGCACCGGAGTTCGGTACAACACCGGGATAATTCGTGAAATACAGCATTGAGCCGATGGCGGCAAGCAGCGAACCGATAATAAAGGTGGATGATATCACGCTGTCAACTTTTATGCCCATGAGCTGGGAGGTTTCAAAATCCCTTGATACGGCGCGCATCGCCATTCCGATCTTTGTGTGCTTAATGAGAACCACAAGCGCTACGACAAGAACGATTGTAAGAACCGGCGTTATAAGCGTAACGCGCTTTGTAACGGCGGTCCCTATAGTTATCGTATCGGAGATCCACGGAAGCGAGGGGTAATTTTTATTTAATCCACCGGTAATATAGAGCGAAACATTCTGGAGCAGATAACTTACACCGATGGCAGAAATCATGATTGACATACGGGGAGAGCTGCGCAGCGGCCTGTAAGCCGCGCGTTCAATAATAAAGCCGAGAAGCACGGTCATGACAATTACCAGAGGAATAGTGACATAGAGCGGCGCCCATGACGCTAAATATACCATCATCAGACCCGCTACCATAAACACATCGCCGTGAGCAAAGTTAATCAGTCTCAAAATGCCGTAAACCATTGTGTATCCAATAGCGATCAGCGCATACTGGCCGCCGACCGAAATGCCCGAAAGTATGTACGGCAGGTTGGCAGAGAAAAAATTCATAGAGGAACCTCCTCAGATTTGGGCTGTCTCGAAGGGTAACGAAAATTCGTGCCCTTTCGAGGCAGCCCAGCGTCCTTTTTCATAGTGTTTTGATAAAAGGGCACGGCGGGGGCTTTAGCTTTAGCCCCCGCCCATACCGGTTATGTACAAGCGATGATATCCGGTTTATTTCGCAGTCTGCACGCCTACGAAGTCCCAGACACCGGTTTCAGTGTTGGCGGACTTTACATACGCGGTATTGCGGACAGCGTCGCCATTTGTGGAATCAAATGCGATGTCGCCGGACACGCCTGTATACTTAAGGCTCCAGATAGCGTCGTTTACTGCCTTGGGATCTGTAGTGCCAGCAGCCTTGAGAGCCTCAAGAGCAACAAAGTAAGCGTCATATCCCATTGCGGAAACGGCTGCAATAGTGGTGTCGCCGCCGTTGTTTGCAAGAGCAGTGGAATCGGATTCAAGCCATGCTCTGAAGCCGTCGTCGAATTCCTTGTTGCCTCCCTCCTGATAGAAGGTGTCAACATATACCTTAACGTTCTTTCCCTTCGCAGCATTCAGGATGACGTTGGAGTCCCATGTATCACCGGCAAGTATAGGCATAGTGAGACCCTGAGCGTTAGCCTGATCGATAATCAGAGCCGCCGCGTCGGTGGATACGGGAGCAAAGAATACATCAGCGCCGGAGTTCTTGGCGTTTGTTACATAGGAGCTGAAGTCAGAGTTGCCGTCGGGGAAGGTCTCGTATACGACCTCGCCACCGAGCTTCTCAAATGCTTCCTTGAAGTAGTTGCAGAGACCGACGGAGTAATCATCACCGAGCTTAGCAAGGCAGTAGGCCTTTTGGGATTGGAACTGATCCTTAGCAAAGTTTGCAAGGACGGTACCCTGGAAAGGATCTAGGAAGCAAATGCGGAAATAATGGGTGTTGCCGGCAGTGACGTTGGGGTTTGTGCAGGTGATGCCGATTGCCGGGACTCCGGCATTTTTAAAGGTATCGGACGCTGCCATGCATACGCTGGAACCGTATGAACCGAGAACTACGGAAACGCCGGCACTGACAAGCTCCTGAGCAGCGGACACGGCCTTATCCGTCGAAGACTGGTTGTCAACGGGAACGAGCTCGACCTTGTAGGTCTCCCCCGCGATCTCCACCGTTGGCTGTACGGTGTTTGCGTACTGGACTCCGAGAGACTCCTGCTTGCCGCCTGCACCATTGTCGCCGGATGCGGGCTCAAATACGCCGATTTTGACAACCTTGTCGCCAGATGCGGAAGCCTCGGCGCCGGATGCCGGAGATTCTGTTGCCGCTTTCTGTCCACAGCCTGCAAACACACATATAAGCATCATGCAGGCGAGGATGATAGCCAGATACTTTTTCATTTCATTTCCTCCATTTTTTCGCGGACAGCAGGCCCGCGATTTTAAAGTTGTTCTCTGTACGCGGACATTTGTCCTTGTACAGTTACGCTATGTATTATAGCGCAGAAAAACGTTATTTGCAAGGATAAAAATCAGTATATTCACTATTATTTGTGCATAATGTGATATTTTTGAATTATTGCGCGGATAAGGGTAAAAACTAAATAATTCTAATTCTACGGCTTCATTTTATTAATAGATTATTAAATTATCGGGGAATAAAAACCTATGTTTCTTCATCCGTATATTTCCTGGCATAGCGGCTAAAGACGCTTTTTATGCAATTTCCCTTATATAACTTCCAATCAAAAAATTCAATTTACAAATATTATGTAAACTAAATTACGGTTTTTATAATTATCAATGTTAAACTGCAAGGTTTTCCATAATGTGGTATTACAGCTCTGAAAGGCCACCAGGTAAGGCTTCTTTGCCTGTTGAAAAACATGTTGAAAATGTTTATAACTTTTCGCATATGTATTGTGCGTCGGTATTTATGTAAAGAATATCCTGTCGAAACGGCGCGAATGTAAAGCTGCATTTTCTTATTGGTCATTTTATGATACGACCTGAGAGGTAGCGCCTTCTTTATGCTATATTGTTGTTGTCTGCCTTTCAAATCAGTGCTTGTTCATAAGTTGTGTGCACATAGGAAACACACCTCGTCCTGCGGACACTTGTTACGAAATTATGAGCAAAATTAAAAGCGGCGCTGTATAAGCGCCGCCCGTTTCTTCAGACTCTCGTCCATTTTTTCAATTCGTCGTCGGTGCCGAGAACATAGTGTGTGCCGCCGATGTAATGCTGCGTACCGGCATTGTAGTCTACACCGGCCTCTTTGTAATCGTAGGCCTGGGCTATCCGGGTTTTTTCAGTCTGTGGATTCGGTATCGGGATCGCCGATAGCAGGCTCTGAGTATATGGGTGGACAGGATTTGAAAAAATCTCGTCTTTTGTTCCCGTCTCAACAAGATGCCCCATATGCAGGACGCCTATGCGTTCGGATATATATTTTACCATGGAAAGGTCATGCGCAATAAAGAGATAGGCCGTACCGGTTTCCTTCTGAATATCCTTCATCAGATTTACTACCTGCGCCTGTATCGAAACATCCAGCGCGCTGATACATTCATCGGCTATGATAAGCTTCGGATTCATGACTAGGGCGCGGGCTATCCCAACGCGCTGTCTCTGTCCTCCGGAGAACTGGTGCGGATAGCGCTCCGCGTGATCCGGGGCGAGTCCCACCTTGACCAGTATGTCCGCGACTTTTTCCTTTCTCTCGGCACGGGAGGAATACAGATGATGTATATCGAGCCCCTGGGCAATAATGTCCTCGACCTTTTTGCGCGGGTTGAGGCAGGCCATCGGGTCCTGGATAATCATCTGCATATCTGTGCGCAGGCGTTCGTTCTCTCGTTTCGAGAGTTTCCCCGATATGTCTGTTCCGTTGAAAGTGATTGCTCCCTCCGTAGGGTCATAGAGGCGAATCACGCTGCGCCCGATGGTGCTTTTGCCGCTGCCGGACTCACCCACCAGTCCGTAGGTCTCGCCGGGGTAAAGCACAAAATCGACTCCATCGACAGCCCGTACGGTGTAGGTTCTGTTCATCTTGAAATACTGCTTAAGGCCCTTGACCTCAAGCAGGGGCTTTCTTTCGTCAGACATTGCGCTCACCCTCCCTTTTCATGCGGGCTATGCGGTTTTTCAGCTCCTCCGGCATCTCAACCTTAGGCGCTCGCTCGTCGAGCAACCATGTCGCCGCGTAGTGCGTTTCAGATATCCTGAACATAGGCGGTTCAAGCTTTTCATCGATTTTGAGAGCATAGATGTTGCGGGGCGCGAAAGCATCTCCCTTTATCGCGTTTTTAAGACTCGGAGGCGAACCGGGAATCGTATATAATCTGCTGTCGTCAGTCTCCAGATCGGGCATTGCCGAAAGCAGGCCCCAAGTATAAGGATGCCTTGGGTCAAAGTATATCTCGTCCACTGTTCCTTTTTCTACTATCTTACCCGCGTACATTACGTTCACATAGTCCGCGACCTTTGCAACTATGCCGAGGTCATGCGTGATATAAATTACGCTTATGCCGCGCTCGCGCTGGATTCTCTGAATAAGCTCAATAATTTTAGCCTGAATCGTTACGTCCAGCGCCGTGGTCGGCTCGTCGCAGATGAGAAGCTCAGGGTCGCAGGCGAGCGCGATAGCAATTACCACACGCTGTCGCATACCGCCCGAAAGCTGGTGCGGATACTGCTTCATGCGCTTTTCCGGGTCGTCGATCCCGACTTCCTTGAGTAAGCCGAGTGCCTTATCGTATGCTTCCTTTTTGGAGGTTCCGTAGTGCCATATCATCCCTTCCATGATCTGCTTTGCAACCGACATCGTAGGGTCTAGGCTCGTCATAGGGTCTTGAAAAATCATTGCTATGCGCTTTCCGTTGATATGCTTGCGGATCTCTTTTTTGGTCAGTGTCATGAGATCAACGGTTACGGTTTCCTTAGCTTCGTTGCCGTAGGTAAAGTTAACCGTACCGCTGTTCACAACGGCATTTTTGTCGAGTATGCCCATCACGGCCTTCATCGTGACTGATTTGCCGCTTCCAGACTCGCCCACTATTGCAAGCGTCTCTCCCTTGTACAGGTCGATATCTACGCTGCGGATAGCGTTCACCGATGTTCCGGAGGAGATAAAGGATACGGACAGATTTCGCATCTCAAGTACTTTTTTTCGTTCCGTTTTTTCCATACCCCTCACCTCACATTTCCTTGAGCTTCGGGTCGAACGCTTCGCGCAGTCCGTCCGCAAGCATATTGAAGCAGAGCATCAAAAGGGCAAGAACCAGAATCGGAGGAATAATCTGATACGGATGTGTCGTAAAGCTGTTGAACGCGTCGCTGATGAGGCTTCCGAGGCTGCACATCGGAACCGGTATGCCCAGTCCGACAAAGCTCAAAAACGCCTCAGTAAAGATTGCCGTTGGAATGCTGAACATGAGCTGTGTGATTATCTGCCCGATAATGTTTGGCAAGATCTCGCTAAAGATGATGAAAAAGTGCTTCGCTCCCAGCGTTCTTGAGGCAAGGACAAATTCCTGCTCTTTTAGCTTCAGCATCTCGGCGCGCGCGATACGGCTCATGCCTATCCACTCCGTTATCATCAGGGCGAACACTATGGTTATAAAGCCGCGCGGCAGGACGAGCATGAGCAGCGTTACAATTACAAGACGCGGAATCCCGTTTATGATTTCGGCGATCCTGCACATGATGTCGTCGACTCTTCCGCCAAAATAGCCGCTTATTAGTCCATAGCTCATTCCGATAATCATATCGATTATCGCAGCGCATAGCGCGATGCCGAGTGATATACGGGTACCTTCCCATACGCGCGTCCAGATATCGCGCCCCAGAACGTCGGAACCAAACCAGTAGTATGTATCGGTGAGCCCTTTTTCCTCATAACCGTTGATTTCTTTGGTGCCCGTGGTGGTTTTCAGAGCTTCGTCGCCGTCAAAGATACCGAGTTTTTCGAGTCCTTGCACTCTCGGCGCAAAGTTCTTCTGAGCGAGATTCTGTTCCTTGTACGAATAGTTCGTCATCATCGGCCCGAACGCCGCGAGCAACCCGATGATTATTACGAGAATCAGGGATACGAAAGCGCCCTTGTTTCCGAAAAAGCGGCGGCGAACCTCCAGCCAGTAATTCTGGCTGGCAAAGTTTGTATCTATCTTTGTCGCTTCCGCATTTCCGCGCAGAGTAAAGTCGTCCGGCTGAAACACATACTCTTCGATTTCGATTTCCGGCCCTGAAACCGGAGCGGATTTTGTCTTTTTCGTCCGTACCATCAGTTTGCACCCTCCTTCGCAAGGCGTATACGTGGGTCGATTATGCCGTAGAGTATGTCGACCGCCAGCATTATGCCTATGTACATCGCGCTGTAGATGAAGCTCAGGGAGATGACCACGTTATAGTCGTTCGACTGAATAGCGGTAACGAGCAGGCTTCCGACGCCCGGTATTGAAAATATTTTTTCCACGACGAGGCTTCCCGTCATAAGGTCCACGATAAGCGGTGCAAGGACCGTAACTATTGGGATCAGCGAATTTCGGAGCGCGTGACGGACTATCAAGGGCCCCCCGTAAATTCCCTTGCTTTCCGCCAGAAGCATATAGTCGCTTCCCAGCACCTCCATCATCTCCGTCCTCGTAAACCGGGCAATTGATGCCAGCGTGAACAGACTCAGAGCTATGCTGGGCATAACGCTGCTCGCAATTGGGTCTTTCATCGAGTACAGCATCGGAAGCCAACTCAGCTTGAAGCCAAAGGTATAGCTCAGTCCAAGGGCAAAAACATAGCTTGGAACAGAAACTCCCAAAACAGAGATTATCGTGCAAAGTGTGTCCCAGAAGGTGTTGTGCTTAAGAGCCGCGATTATTCCCAGAATCAACCCGACTATCGCGCCCAAGGTAACGGCCATACCGCCGACAGCTATGCTTATTGGCAGACGCGACTGTATGAGCTGACTGATCGGCGTGTTCTTGCTGATATTATAGCTAACGCCGAAATCTCCTTTAAACATATTGAACACATATCTTACGTATTGCACCGCCAGAGGCTGATCAAGTCCATATTTCGCGTTAAGCGCGGCTTTCTGCGTTGCCGTGAGCTTTTCATCGTTGAACGGCGAGCCGGGCATCAGCTGGAGCAGGATGAACAGCACCAGAGTGATGACCAGCAGAGTAAATATGGAAATAAGCACACGTTTTAGAATATATTTCTTCAAGTCGTATCTTCTTCCCTTCCTGTAACAATAAATAAAAGCATAACGCACGCATACGAATCCGGCGCGAACGCCGGCATTACCTCATCGTAACGGATTCGTATGCGTGAGTTATCCCATAATGCCGCGCGAGGGCCTTGAAAAGTTTCAAAACCAACGCGCGGCAAAAGGTCTCACTAGGGAGTTATCGGTTGATAATAGCTATTAACCCTTAACAGTGTTCTTATAGACTCTGTTCAGTGCGCAGGGGTGGAATTCGATTCCGGATACGTTTGCCTTGATCATGTCGGCGTTTGCCTGAGTATAAAGCGGGAAGATAACCGCATCGTCCATGGCAATTTTCTCAGCCTGCTTCAGAGCTGCCCAGCGGCCTTCAAGATCGGTGCAGAGATCGCCGGTCGTCGTACGCTCGATAAGAGCGTCATAGTCCGCGTTGCTCCACAGACCGTAGTTGTTGGAGTTATTTGTGACCCACATTGCAAGATAGGTCATCGGGTCGGCATAGTCGGGTCCCCAACGTGTGAGAGCCAGGCAGAAGTTGCCGCTCTGGCAGTCTTCAACGCGCTGCTTTTTCGGCTCGACTCTGAGTGTGACGGTGACTCCGGGAAGCGTGCTTTCAAGCTCTTCCTTAATAACCGCGGCGACATTCTGCTGGATCTCAGTATCGTCAACGATCATTTCAAAATCGAAGCTATCCTTACCAAGCTCTTTCTTTGCAGCTTCGTAGAACTCAAGCGCTTTTGCCGTATCGAAGGAGCAGACATCGGCAAACTCGGTCTGGTCCGCACTAAAGTCATCGCCTGCGGGGCCTGTTGCAAACTGGGGAGGAACAGCGGTAAATGTGGCGGTGGAGCCGTCTTTTACAACGCTGTCGACTATGGTCTGGCGGTCAAGCGCAAAAGTAAGGGCCATGCGCATGTTGAGGTTTGCAAGCTCGGGATATTTGCTGACGTTGGGGCTTATGTACCAGAGATAGCCCGCGCCGATGCTCTTAAATTCAGGGTCGTCCTTGACCTGGTCGACCTGATCACCGGAGAGCTGAATGATGTCGAGGTCGCCGTTCTGGTAACTTAGAAGAGCCTGCTGGCTTTCCTTGATGACCTGATAATTGAGTCCGTCGAGGCTAACCTTGTCGGCGTCATAGTAGTTGGGGTTCTTCTCAAGCGTAAAGCTGGTTGCCGCGGGCTCATAGCTTGTAAGTATGAAAGCACCGTTTGAAAGAACCGTATCGGGGCTGGTGGCATAGCTGTCGCCGCAGCTTTCAAAGAACTTCTGATTTACGGGATAGAAGGTGGGGAAATAAAGAAGCTGATCGAAATATGACACGGGGACATTAAGTTCCACCTTAAGGGTCTTTTCGTCAACAGCTGTAACTCCCAGCTCGGAGACATCCTTATCGCCCGCTATGATTTCAGCGGCGTTTTTAACCTGGCCGATATCGCTGAGCATATATGAATACTCGGAAGCGAGTGCGGGATCAACGGCACGCTGCCAGCCGAAAACGAAGTCGGCCGCAGTAACGGGATCTCCATTGGACCAGTTGGCGTCGTCGCGGATTTTAAAGGTATAGGTAAGACCGTCGTCGCTGACAGTCTCCTCAGAGCAGAGCGCGTTGATTGCGCCGCCTGCGGCATCCATCTGCTTAAGGCCGTCCGTAAAGTTTGCGATGACCTCAAAGCTTGTTCCGTCGGTGGCAACCTGAGGATCAAGGCTCTGCACTTCGACCTCTACCATCACGTTTAGTATGCCGCCCGCAGCGGCGGGTGCGGCGGAAACGTCTGCCGAGGGGGACGGTTCCGTTTCTTTGGTTCCGCAGCCTATGAGGCCGATTACCATTGCCAGCGCAAGAACGATTACGCCGATTTGCTTAGTTAATTTCATTTATTTTCTCCTTTCCTTTGAGCACAAGCTCAGATATCAGCAAACACATCCGTTTTCAATGTGCGGACAAAGTTGCGCAAGAGACAGACACGGACTATTTGTTGATTTTGTTAAGAATAACACTTAAATGCTTTGAAGTCAATTTATATGCATAATAAATTTTTAAAAACTGCATTTTGTTTTTCCATTCTTATAGCTATCGTCCTAAAGACCGGCGAGGTCGATTGTTCCCAGGATAAGCTTTTGCAGGCAGATATTGTCAGGACGCGGGAATGTGTCGATATCTGGCCAAGCTCAGGAGAAACATGCGAGCAAGCGGCCCGCTCCGGCGATCGGCACGAATCCGGACCGCGCGTTCACCAGATGCTGAATAAAATAAAACAGTATACAAAATATGCCCTACGCTCCGCGGCTGGTCCTACATATAGAGCGGTTCAATTTAACCATTTAATTCTTTAATTAGTAATAAAAATATAAAAACTTAAAAATTACTGTTGAAATTGTCTTTGAGATGAGCTATTATAGCCCAAGAATCTTTAAAAACGGTACTGTGATGCCGGCAAGGTTGCTATACGGGATACGACTATGTATTTTTATGTCGTTTTGTGACCTTGTCCGGATAATCGGACAAGGCTTTTTTGTTGGATTCCGGTCAGATTATTTTTGTCGGAGATGTCGGTTATGAAATGCAAAGCTCAGATTATGACTGAAGAGGACGTCAACCGGGTCCTCGTTAGAATGTCTCATGAAATTATTGAAAAAAACCACGGGACCCAGAACCTGTGTCTAATTGGCATTAGGACACGCGGTATACCTTTAGCTTACAGGCTTGCGCAAAACATTAAAAAAATTGACAACTCCGAAATAGACGTAGGCGAACTGGATATAACTCTATACAGGGACGACCTCTCGATGATTTCGAAAAACCCTGTCGTCAGCCATACGAATATCCCGTTTTCGGTTGAGGGCAAAACGGTCGTGCTGGTGGACGATGTGATTTTTACCGGGAGAACCGCCCGCGCCGCTCTTGAAGCCGTTATGTCCTCAGGGCGTCCGGCAAAAATTCAGCTCGCAGTGCTCATAGACAGAGGGCACAGCGAGCTTCCAATCAAAGCGACTTATGTCGGGAAAAACATACCTACCTCTCTGAACGAGGTCATCTCGGTCCATATTTCCGAGTATGACGGCTTTACAGATGTTTGCATAAATGAGAAATAATTATAGAGGAGAAAAAAATGAAGAAAGAAACACCAGTCATCGGCTATCTGCCGGATGAAACCCCATCCCCCCTCAAGCTCCTGCTTTACGCAATTCAGCAGGTCATTGTAATGTTCCCGGCGACGATCGCAGTCGCGCTAATCACAGGCTTTCAGGTTTCCACCACGCTCTTCGCCAGCGGTCTCGCTACCATTTGCTTCGTTTTCATATCGGGCAAAAAAATACCGATGTATTACGGCTCCAGCTTCTCCTATCTTTCCGCGATAGCCGGACTTACTGCCGCTCAGGGATTTTCGAAGGTCAACGGAATACTTCCGCCTGAGGCCATCCAGATCGCTCAGTTCGGCATTATCGCTTCCGGTCTTGTATCTATCGCCGCGGGTCTGCTCGTCAGATTCTCCGGAAAGAATGCTGTCGAAAAGGTACTACCCGCATCGATCACGGGTTCCATCGCCATGATAATCGGTCTTACCCTTGCCGGCAACGCGCTGGGCGACGCTGCTCCGAAAGCTGTTGCCGAGGGCGCCGCCGCTACGGTAATTAACAGCGGCTGGGTATGGGCAGTCTCCCTTGTCACTCTCCTTTCGACCGTCTTCTTCTCAAAATATCTCAAGGGCTTTCTCGGTCAGCTGCCGCTTCTTTTGGGCGCATGTGTCGGCTGCCTTTTTGCAGCGGTACTTTACTGGGTCGGCGGAGCGGATATGAACCTTTTCCGCAGCCTTCCCGCTGAGGCTTTGGCGGCTTCGACATGGAAAATCGGAGACGGCAGCATCTTTGCCCTTCCTGCTTTTACGCTTCCCAGAGTTTCGTGGGCAGCAGTCGCCGCGATTATGCCAATCGCAATTGCGACAATTCCGGAATCCACCGCCCACATCTATCAGCTCGATATCTATGTTAATGACCTTGCCGAAAAGAAGAGCAAGAAGAAATACGACCTTGCAAGTCTCCTGGACAGGAACCTCATCGGCGACGGTATCTGCGATATGATCACAGGCTTTGTGGGCGGACCCGCCGGGACAAACTACGGTGAAAACATCAGCACAATGGCTATTACGAAGGTCTTTTCCATTTCCGTCATGATAGCGGCCGCCATAATAGCAATGGTCATCTCCTGCTTCACCCCCCTCATCACGGTCATATATGCAATACCCACCGCCGTAATCGGCGGATTGGAAATCTATCTTTTCGGTGCAATAGCTGCTCAGGGTATTGCGATCATGATTGATAAAAACGTGGACATGTTCAGCTCTAGAAACATTGCCGTTATCGCCTCCATCATGGTTATAGGCGTCGGCGGGCAGTATGCCTTCGGCGGTTCCATCCCCTTCTTCGGTCTTCAGGTTCCCTGCATTGCAGGTGCCGCCATCTTCGGCATCGCACTGAACCTCGTTCTCGGAATTGGAGAGAAAAAGGAACAGAACAAATAAACAAACTCGATTTCTATGAAAAGGAACCGCCCGAATAAAATTGGGCGGTTCCTTTCGCCTTATCCCGGAAGCCCGGTAGATCAATTATACCTATTTAATTATATAATAGTTACCGGACTTGATTTTCATACAAGCCTTGTGTATAATAATTTTAAGTTTCCTTCAATAAACACTTGCCAAATTCTTCGATATATGCTATATTAAGTAAACGATAATAGTTACTGTTATCACATATCTATTAATTTACTTATTATTGAAAGGTCGTGTCAAAATGAAAAACGAGCAGCAGAAGTTTTATATTTGCAAGCATTGCGGTAATATTATTGGTATGATTGAAAACTCCGGAGTTCCGGTCGTTTGCTGCGGAGAGAATATGACCGAACTTGTGCCCAACACAACCGACGCTTCACAGGAAAAGCATGTCCCCGTCATTAAACTTGAAGGCAGCAAGGTCACGGTCAATATCGGTTCCGCTCCCCACCCCATGACAGAGGAGCATCACATCAGCTGGGTTTATATCCTGACTGAAAAAGGCGGCCAGCGTAAGATTCTTGACCATACCGGCGTCCCTTCTGCGTCATTTATGCTCACTGATGACGACAAGCTCGTTTCCGCTTTTGCATACTGCAATCTCCATGGACTGTGGAAGGCAGATGCATAAATAATTTCAATAAAATAATCTGGAAAGAAGGTCTTTTATGAAAAAGTACACCTGCACAGTCTGCGGCTATGTCTACGACGAGGAAAAAGGCGATCCCGGCAGCGGAATAGCTCCCGGAACCAAGTTCGAGGATCTGCCGGACAGTTGGGTATGTCCGGTTTGCGGCGCTTCAAAATCCGATTTTGAGGAAACGGCCTAAAACTCCGGTTAAAAAATAATCTATTCGGAGGCCATTATGGAAACTGCTGCTTTGTTCAGCATTTCATACGGTCTGTATGTTGTCGGTTCCAAAATTGACGGCAAAAACGCAGGCTGTATCGTTGACGCGTTCATCCAATCCACAAGCGACCCCGTTCCTACCGTCATTTTATGCAGCATTAAGGCAAATCAGACAAACGCGGCCATCAAACAAACGGGTGAGTTCACGGTTTCCATTCTTCCGGCGGATGTCGATCCCTTTATTATCGGGAACTTCGGCTTTCAATCCGGAAGAGATGTTGATAAGTGGGCGAACGTCCCCTTTGAGCTTGTCGACGATTTGCCGGCTCTTAAAAGGTATGCCGCATATCTGCGTTGCAGGGTCACGGATATCAAGGAGCTTTCCACTCACACGGCATTCTTCTGCGAAGTAATAGATGCGCGGACGGGCGAGGGAACTCCCCTGATATACGGAGCCTACCAAAAAGAGATGAAGCCGAAGACTCTTGAGGCTTTTAAGCTGTACAAGCAGACCGGCAAGGTCCCCGAAGTTCCGGCAAGGTAATCATCCTGTATAATATTGTGTTTCTATCCTCCATATTTTCCCTTCCATTGACCGGGCGTCTGTTCTTGAGGCAGGCGTCCGGTAAAATTTCTTTAAAACCGGAAAAAACAGATACATATACGAATAAGCTCTTGACATATTAAAAATAAGGTATATATTCTATTTCGAAATCAATCTAAATAGAGCCGGAAATCTGTTGCACCAACATATGCAATATTCAAATACAGGAGGATATATTATGCTTAACATTTCAGGGCTTACAAAAAACTACGGCACCAAGCGGGCTGTTGACGACCTGAGCCTGCATATTGCTCCCGGTGAGATTTATGGTTTCATCGGCCATAACGGCGCCGGCAAAACCACAACCATAAAATGCTGCTGCGGCATCCTGCGCTTTGAGGAGGGCGAGGTTCATGTAGACGGCATATCCGTCAGGGAGAATCCTCTGGAATGTAAAAAAAGGCTTGCGTATATACCAGATAACCCTGATCTGTACGAATTTCTCTCCGGTATCGCTTACCTGAATTTTATCGCGGATGTTTTCGGTGTTCCTTCTGATAAACGCGAGGCGCAAATTAAAAAATATGCGGATCTTTTTGAGCTTACAAGCGATCTTGCACAACCGATATCGGCATATTCCCACGGCATGAAGCAGAAGCTCGCTCTCATCTCCGCATTTATTCACGAGCCCAGACTGATCGTTATGGACGAGCCCTTTGTCGGGCTTGACCCGAGGGCCTCCCATACGCTTAAGGAGTTGATGCGTGAGCACTGCGAAAAAGGCGGAGCGATCTTTTTTTCGACACATGTACTTGAGGTAGCGGAAAAGCTCTGCGACAAGGTCGCTATTATTAAGGAGGGCAAGCTGATTGTATCCGGAACTATGGAAGGCGTAAAAGGAAACAGCTCGCTTGAGGATGTTTTCCTTGAACTGGAGGACGATGGAAATGTTTAAGTCACTCCTTAAAACAAGGCTTGCCGCAATGGGCGCGTTTTTGTTCTTCAGAAACGGAGGGCAAAGCGGCAGAAAATCCTCAAAGCTGAAGATAATAGGCTTTTCAGCGCTGATGCTTTATGCGGCTTTTGCTTTTATGATGATGTTCGCCCTGTACTTTCAGCAAATTGCGAAACCCTTTTTTCAAGCGGGTCTGGGCTGGCTGTACTTCACGCTTTACGCAATGACGGCCTTTGCCATGATGTTCATCGGCAGTGTTTTCACGGTGAAATCTCAGCTGTACGAAGCAAAGGACAATGAACTCCTGTTGTCGCTGCCAATTCCTCCGAAGCTCATTCTCGGCAGCCGCATGGTAATGATCATGCTCCTTAACCTTGTGTTCGAACTGCTCGTTGCCGTTCCGGCTTTTGTAATGTGGGTCAGAGCCGTGCCGGTCACCATCCCACAGGTACTTTCGTTCGTTGCAATTCTTCTTGCCCTTCCCTTTCTTTCAGTTGCGATTTCTGGGGCTTTCGGATGGATTATTGCCCTATCTACGAGCAGGGTCAGAAATAAATCTCTCATGACGGTTATATTTTCCGTGGCTTTTCTCTGTCTCTATTTTGTCTTTTTCAGCCGCGCTAATGTTTATATTCAAAAGCTAGTCATGAACGGTACTACAATTGCGGGCTCCCTTGGGTCCGTCGTTCCCCTGTTCTGGGTCGGAAATTCAATCGCCGAACCGAATGGACTTCAGCTTGCCCTTTCGCTTCTTATCATGCTGTTGCCTTTTGTGCTCGTGTATTACCTGCTTACGGTCACCTTTATTAGAATAGCGACGGCAAAACGCGGCGCCTCAAAAATAAAATACGAGGAGAAATCAATGCACGCCTCAAATCTCTCCTCGGCTCTTCTCCGCCGCGAAATGAAGCATTTGCTTTCCTCCCCGGTCTATATACTCAATTCGGGACTTGGAGTAATTCTTATCGTTGTCGCGGCCGCCGCACTTATAATCAAAAAAGATGTCATTCTGGGTCTTGCGGCACAAATGGGTTATACGGCCGGACTCGCTTCGGCTGCAGTGGTTTTCGCTCTTTGTCTGCTGTGCGCGACCGTGCTCTTCACGGCGCCCTCCGTTTCCCTAGAAGGGAAATCGCTCTGGATCATTAAATCGCTTCCGGTAGCTTCAGGCGACGCATTGAAGGCCAAGCTGCAACTTCACATCTATGTCGCCGCTCCCGCAATCCTTCTTGCTGCATCCGCTGCCATATATGTCATTAAGCCATCAATTCCCGACGCTGTGATTCTGTTATCCGCGCCTTTGTTTTTCGTCATGCTTTCGGCTAATATCGGTCTGATATTAAACCTCAAAAGCCCCAAGTTCGATTGGATCAACGAAACGCAGGTCGTAAAGCAGAGCATGAGCGTCATGTTGACGATGCTGCTGAACTCTATCATCGTCATTATTCCGGGAGTGCTTTTCTTCACAGCGTTCGGCGGGAGCGTTTCTTCGACCCTGTTTATGATTGTTTATACTCTGCTTCTGATCATCGGCTGGTATATATCGGAAAGGTGGATTTCAACCGAAGGAGCAAGAATATTCGATGGACTGAGCTGAATTATTTGCTCAGAGAAAGACCGCCCGGACAATTCTGGCCTTCAGCCCACAGTCGTATTCGATGTAAAACATTGCTGCCGAAATGGCGAGCATGGGCAGAAAAACCGGCAGCGTCCAGCCTAGAGTGGGAGCACCCAGCCTGAACATATCTATTACAATTTCAACAGCGAGAACGAATACCCCCGTCGTGAAAAGTATTGCGCCGGATTTGAACAAATGCGACAGCCTTCTCATTTGGGTAATCGTTATAAGCGAGAACAAAAGCAGTCCCGTCAGGAGCGTAAGCGGCAGGCCTAGCGGCAAAACCCATTTTGCCGCTCCGTTCAGATAACCGACAAGAAACAGATACATAAAAGTGACCGCCGTATCGGCAATCAGACAATAGCTTAACTTTGGCCTATTAAACAGCTTCGGCAGGAACGCGAACACGAACAGACAGCCCTCGCCTCCCCAAATGTACGGTCCCCAACCAATGTGTCCGTCTGCAATAATATCGATGGCAAAGCAGCATAAGGCAGGAAGCAGAAGAAGAATAAGCCCTTTCAGTGCGGCATACTTGCTGGATAACGGCACTTCTTCGCTGTTTGCCGGATAAGCTCCGTATGATGCGCAGGCTTCCCGACTTGTTTTCGCCCCGCAAAGCGGACATGAGGTTTCCGTATGCGCAAGTTCTACTCCGCAATATGAACAATAATGATTTATCAAACTCTCACCTCTGATTGCTTTCAAGAACTATATGTATGCCCATTGCTGATAGAAGCGTAAAAAACTGCCTTTCGACCAGCGGTTCTTCGATCGTCCTGGAAATGTTGAAACAAAGACTATTTCCGAAGCCGACGCAGGCGCAGGCAACCGGATTCAGGCCAGCACCGAGCATGAAGCTGATTCTCTCGACATATCCCGCCATTTCCTCCGGCAGCTGTACAAGGCCAAGATTCGAGAGCGTTGTGCTGTTGTACCTATCGCCGTTCATAATATAGTACATTTTCATAATTGGGTCTTTCAGGTATAGCGGAGCCAGCTTTAAAAACCTGTTTTTTTCAGACCTGACATTGGCGCTGAACTTTGCCGTCAGCATCTTTTTGCTTGCTTCGAGCGCCATGCCGTGTTTTATTGCGGCGATTATTTCCTCCAGCGTATAGCTGCCTAGAGCAGGAGCAATGCCCAGATTCACATATGATGTGAAGTTCCTCAGCGTACTCGAAGGAAAATGCTTCCTTAAATTGATTGGTATGCAAACCTTAATGACCCGTCTCCTTCTGAAAGGATTGTTCTCCTTCCGCTGGATGTTGTATATTGCCAGAATAAGCACGGATGAAAGAAACTCATTGATCGTGGCGCCATATTCGGCTGCCTTCCGGTGTATTTCATTGAGCGGCATGAGACCGGTCGTGATATTTATTATGCCGTATTCCTCCCGCGTTCCCTTGATATGGTATGCGGGTTTTTCCAGCCTGCTGATCCCTGTCGGCTTGGCGTATTTGAAAAAGCTGTCCTCATATTCGGACCTCTGCGAAGCATCCGAACAGTCCAGAATTCCATTTCCACGCGGAATTGAAACCGCATATTTGATCGAGATATATTCGGCAACAAGCGTCTTGAGAAAAACCATTCCGCCCGTTCCGTCGGTAAGGACATGAAAAAAATCAACGGAGATTCTTTTTCTGTAGCAGCTTACCCGAAGCTGAAACCCTTTGTTTTTCTTTTCGTTGAGATAAACGCAGGGGTTTCTGATCTCATCGGAAACCGGCGGAATATCCCGGCTGTGCTCAAGTCGATACCAAAAAAAGCCGCGTTTGAGATGCTGACAAAAGCTAGGCATCCTTTTAAGCGCCCTTTCAAGAGCAAGCTCAAGGACTCTCCTGTCTATTTCCTCCGTCAACTCCATCGACAGCCGAAACATTGACGGGCTTCTTCTGCCTTTTGCCGCGGGATATATCTTTGCGGCATTGTCAAGCGGCATCTGCCGCGGAAACGCTGAAATACTGTCTTCAAAATTAGTCTGCATATAATTCTACCATAAAAGTCTCCGTATTAAGAGCGGTAATATGTTTGAAAAGCATGATAGCATCCGGCATGAAGGTATCTACGGCGGAATCTATTATAGTTACTGATATCGCTATATCTAATATCGATTATCATATTACGGGAGCAATACTTCTGTCAAGCTCAAGTGTAAGAGTTTATAAAAATTTAATATTTAAGCGGCAGTATTCATAGCGCCCCGGCGCAGAAAAACAAAAAAATGGGGGGTGAAGGCAATCGCCTTTACCCCCCCAATTGTTAATCCAACCTGCAGAAATGATCAGACACTTTTAAGCAGAATATATTAACGAAAACACATGAACAAGATAAATGTAAGCAAGAACTACATTATACCGTACTTCTTGACTAGATCTATCACAACATTGTTGTCGAGCTTTTCCTTGAGCATAACAATGACGGGCAGAATTACGGGTAGGAAAACTTCAAGAGGCTTTCTGCCGTCCATCAGCTTCATTGTAGACTCCATGAGGACGCGGACATCGTATACGGAGGCAAATACCTCTGGAACGCCGCGGTCAACGTTCAGCAGGGTATAAACCGCTTCCATACCGGTGCGGACTGCAAACTCGGTTGTGAAAACCGTGTCGCGCGGAGTTTCAACATGCTCGCCAAGGAAGCCAAAGTTGACGGCGCCGTCCGGAACAACCTTCGGGCGGTCTCCAGCCGCTCTGTTCTCGAAATATGTAGTAACATAAGGCATTATGCAGGGAATTGTGTTGGCGTGGTTCACAGCCATGTCATGAATCTTATCCTGGGGAACACCCATGTGATACAGCCACTCTTCGCAGATTTCTATACCATTGCACTCCACAATAGGCTTCTTGATATAATCGCCGGGGACGAAACAGTTGAGCGCATATATCCAGCCCACTGCCTTATCCTTAGGCTGAGCCTTGAAGTGAGGCTGACGGTTGAAAGTGAAACTCATAAGCCACTTGGAGCCCTTAACAGTGATAATGCCGCCTGTCACGACCTTGCCGGAGAGGACGTCTCTCTTGCAGAGCTTCGCGACATAGGGGATAATCTCATTATCAATGGTAGTAGTTGCGGACTCCCAGAGGGTTTCCTTAATGTTGCCGCAGAACTTCATTGGCTTGCCGAAGGAGGGATCCTGAGCCGCGATGTTCTGCCACAACTCCCAGGAAACGCCGCTTCCCGGAGTATCCTTGATCTTCGGAACTTCGGTGTTCGTTCCTAGGGTCGCGTTGTCTACGTTGCTGCCGAGGGTTGCGAATACATATTCGTTTTCGGTCAGGTTTATCTTCTCCTCCTTGCCGGCACGGGTGAGAACGATCTGCTTTGCAACCTTCTTTTCGGCTGTGCAGTCGAAAAGCACGTTGGTTACCACGCAGTTGAACTCAAATACGACGCCCTGGTCCTGCAGGTACTTCTGCAGCGGAAGGATGAGAGATTCATATTGGTTGTATTTGGTAAATTTGAGAGCCTTGAAATCTGGCAGGCCGCCAATGTGGTGTATAAAGCGCTGAATATAGAGCTTCATTTCAAGCGCGGAGTGCCACTTCTGGAACGCGAACATCGTCTGCCAGTAGAGCCAGAAATTTGTGCTGAAAAACTCGTCATCAAAGAAGTCGGTCATTGGCCTGTCGTTAAGCTCTCTGTCGGGAGTCATGAAAAGTTTGAGTATCTGCGTAGCCGCTCCCGGGGTGATATCGAATTTTCCATCGGTATGCGCACTCTCCCCGCCTGATATAATAGCGCGCTCAAGAGAGAAGTTCGGATCATGCTTGTTCAGCCAATAGTATTCGTCAAGCACCGACACTCCCTCTGTCTCAAGGGACGGTACGGAGCGGAACAGATCCCACAGGCACTCGAAATGGTTTTCCATCTC
>JAYFQM010000134.1:0-22529 GCA_034927185.1 Oscillospiraceae bacterium
CACCGTGAGCTTCCACCCCAACGGCGGAACCGGAACGATGGACAACCAGAGCTTTACCCATGACACGGAGCAGGAGCTTAGTCCCAACGCCTTTGCTAGAGAGGGCTATACCTTCTCCGGCTGGAAAGACGGCTCAGATAACTACTACTTAAACGGCGCGAGTGTCACAGCGACAGATAACATGATTCTCACAGCCCAGTGGACTCCCACAAGCTACAGCATAAAATTTGACGCCAACGGCGGAACTGGCAGTATTAGCAATCAGTCCTTCACATACGGCACGGCACAAAATCTTACGAACAATTCACTTACCCGCACAGGATATACCTTTGCCGG
The DNA here is from genome assembly GCA_034927185.1 of Oscillospiraceae bacterium. Lineage (GTDB taxonomy): Bacteria > Bacillota > Clostridia > Oscillospirales > Oscillospiraceae > UBA2658. Next base: position 337 of record JAYFQM010000134.1, read on the forward strand.
CTGGAATACAAAGGCCGACGGTAACGGCACACCCTACGGCAACGGTGCAAGCGTCCAAGACCTGAGCGCCGTAACCGGCGAAACCGTTACGCTTTATGCCCGGTGGACGGCAAACAGCTATACCGTAAACTTCAATGCTAATGGCGGCACGGGCAGCATGGCAGCACAGCAGCTCACCTATGACGAGACCCGGGCTCTATCCATCAACGCCTTTACCAAAACCGGATACAGCTTCGCGGGCTGGAACACCGCAGAAAACGGCAGCGGCACAAGCTACGCCGACCGTACCAGCGTCAAGAACCTGGCCACTGAGCAAAACGGAACCGTTCCGCTCTACGCCATGTGGACGGCGGACGCTTACACCCTTACCTTTGCCGCCAACAGCGGCACCGGCAGCATGGCGAACCAGAGCTTCGCCACAGGTGACACCTCCGCCCTCCGTACCAATGCCTTTACCAAAGCAGGGTACAGCTTTACCGGCTGGAAGAACGATGGAAATGCGCCCGTGGCGGCGGACGCCACCGTAAATACCGTGGGTCGCAGCACCAGCTTGACAGCCCAGTGGACGGCGAACAGCTACACCGTGCACTTCAACGCCAACGGCGGTACGGGCAGTATGGCTGACCAGTCCTTTACTTACGGCACGGCGCATAATTTGACAGCCAATTCCATGACTCGCATGGGCTACAGCTTTGCGGGCTGGTCAGATTCGCCTATGGCGACAACGGCGACCTATCAGGATAATCAGTCTGTCAGCAATCTTACATCTATTAAGGACGCCATCGTTACCCTCTACGCCGTGTGGACGGCGGATGCTTATACCGTGACCTACAGTGCCAACGGCGGCGAGGGGCTTATAGCGGATTCGTCCTTCACAAACGGAGTGGGCGGGACTCTTACGTTAAACGCCTTTACCCGCACTGGCTATCGCTTCTCCGGCTGGAACACGCACGCCGACGCGACCGGTTCCTACTTCGCCGATGGTGCGTCCGTTAGCTTTACGCCCGATTCCACCGGCATTGTTGTCCTTTACGCTATGTGGACCGAGGCTGCGCGCTATAATCTCAGCGGCGCGGTTACTGACGACACAAGTCCAACGCCGTTAGCCGTTTCCGGCGCCGCTGTGACTCTTAAGCAGGGCGGCACGGTAATTGCGTCTACCGAGACTGATGCCTCAGGCGCATACAACCTGTTGAATATCCTGCCAGGTACATATAATCTGGTTACCGCCAAAGGAGGAAAAACCGTCACAAGGCTGGTCACGGTGACGCAGGCCGATGTGACTGCAGACATCACACTTCCAAATGCCGGGACAACGAGCAGCGTGCTTTTTGTGGAAAGCGACGACGGTGAAACGCCTCCCCGAGTTGTTGTTGGCGGGTTGGATGATCTGGCGGAAGCGGGAACCGAAAACATCACCATGACCGTCACGGCCAAGGCAGCGGATGAAAGCAGCACACAGCAGTCCGCCATCAGAACGGCAGCGGGGAATCAGACATCGGCGCAATTTCTGGACATTGTCCTAATGAGAGGCGCCACCGATATTGGTGATGCCAATAATACCGTGCTGGAAATCGTGCTGCCGTTTAACTTTAGCGGCAGGAATGATGTGAAGGTCTGGCGCTACCACGGGGGAGCATCCGAGGAACTGACAAAACTTGAAACCAAGCCTTCCGCGCCATTTGCGGACGGTACCTTCTTTTCCGACAGCCAAAACGGCCTGATTTACGTCTATGCGGAAAAATTCTCTACCTACGCTGTCACTTATCAGCAATTCATCCCGAGTTCCGGCGGCGTAACCAGCGACTATTCCGTGACGGTGAATTCCGCTGAAGGCGGCGCGATCAAGACCGACAAGTCTTCAGCTGCATCCGGCACCAAGGTGACTGTCACCGTTACGCCGGACGCGGGGTATACACTGAAAAGCCTGTCCGTTACGGATGTGAATGGGAAAAGTATTACATGCACCGATTGTGGTAACGGCAGCTTCACCTTCATTATGCCAATCAGCAGCGTGACCGTTTCGGCAAAGTTTGAACGTTCTTCCAAAAACCCATTCGTGGATGTTGCGGAGTCTTCATATTACTATGATGCGGTTCTGTGGGCAGTGGAGAAGGGAGTAACCACAGGAACCGGCACCACGACCTTCTCGCCCGATCTGATCTGCACCCGCGCCCAGACCGTTACTTTCCTGTGGCGGGCAATGGGCAGCCCCGAGCCGACCAATGCGAATAGCCCATTCACGGATGTAGTGTCGGACGCCTATTACTACAAGGCCGTTCTGTGGGCTACGGAAAAGGGTATTACAATCGGCACGAGCAGCACAACCTTCAGCCCCAACGATACTGTGACCCGCGGCCAGACCGTCACCTTCCTGTGGCGAACGGCAGGGAAGCCCACGGTAACTTCCACGAACCCGTTTTGCGATGTACAGAGTGATGATTACTATGCCGACGCGGTTCTGTGGGCGGTTTCCGGGAGCGTTACCACCGGCACCGGAGCCGCGGCCTTCAGTCCTGCTGACGGCTGTACCCGCGCACAAATCGTGACGTTTTTGTACCGCTATTTAAGCAGGTAACGGCCTGTAATAAACAAATAAAAGCAGGAGGCCGGGTGTTCAAACCAGGTCTCCTGCTTTTATTTCAAAATTTTGAAGATGAAGTACGCTATGCTTGCAGCCAATTATGATCGGGGCTTAGGGGCTAGCCTCTGAATTTCACTGGATGCCGTATGACCGTCTTCCAGTCTTTCGGGTCGACCTTTCTCGCATCCGACATATAAATTTCATGGTGCAGGCGGGTGTCATTCAGATCATTTTCATAGCCGTTTTCCTTCAGGAAGGTGTCCATGATAGCGACCGATACGGGCTCCGCATCAAACGGCCCGATGTGCATGATCTGTACGCAGAGGCCCTCATCGACCGTCCAAAACTCTGCGGCGGAGCAGTCCAGCTTTTTCTTTTTTGAGGCGGTCTCCACCGCCCAGTCAAAGTCCTTTTTTGTTACGAAATCGGGTAGGCGCAGTACGGAGATCCAATGGAAGGTGGATTTATCAGCAAAGTCCACCCCGTTAACGCCCTCCTGCCACCAGAACCCCTCCAGCGGCGGGACTACATATTCATAAAAGCCCTCGATCTTATAGTTGCCCTTGTAGCTCATCTTAAGCGTGTACGCGACGGCATACAGAATTTCAATCGCATGCTGGTATGCGCCGCCCTCCTCGTTCGGGTCGCCTTTTCCGCGTACGGCAATGTAATTGGACTTTGGAACGTTGACGATCTGCGGCTTGCTCTTCGGCAGGTAGAATTCCTTGTACTCTTTCTTAAAATCAAACGCCATATTGCCTCATCCTTTCACATTTTTATAGTAGCCTTTCTCCGTGAGACCATGGTTTTGGAACTGGCCCAGCCGCCGGGAACACCTCTTTACTTGTCCCCGAAATACTGTACGTTCTTTTCCAGAAACCGCCGTTTCCGCACCGTGGGACAAGCGCTGTTTAGCCGCGCAAAGCAGGGGCAGTCCTCGCCGTGGTCGTTGATGATTCCGCAGGCCTGAAGATGGGAGTAGACCGTGATACTGCCGAGATACATAAAACCACGCTTTTTCAGATCCCTGCTGATTTCGTCGGATAGTCCGTTGCTTGCAGGAATAGCGCCCTTTTCGTGTCCGTGGTACAGGATGGTCTTCCCATCGGAATAGCGCCATAAATACTGGTCAAAGCTGCCGAATTCTTCTCTGATTTTCTGAAAGCACCGTGCGTTCTGGATAATCGCTTCGATCTTGCGGCGGGAGCGGATCATGCCGGGCGTGTCCATGATGCGCTGGACATCCGCTTCGCCATATCCGGCGACCTTATCGTAATCGAAGCCGTCGAAGCACGCACGGAAAATCTCCCGCTTTTGCAGCATCATGTTCCAGTTCAGACCGCACTGCATGGCCTCCATCATTAAAAATTCAAACTGCTTTCTGTCGTCGTGAACGGGAACGCCCCATTCGTCTGCATGATAGCGCATCAAAAGGTCGTTATACTCGCCCCAATCGCAATATGCCATTTTCTCACCACCCTGCCTTTCAGCAGTCCCATCCATATTTTTTCAGATCGACGATGCCGTTGTCCTTCATCTCCACACCTTCCGCCCGAAGCAGATCCTCCTGCTCCGGCCAGCCCGGAGCCAGCCGCCCCGCGTGATTGACCACGCGCTGGCAGGGATAGTCTCCGTAAACCTCCGCATTACTCAGAATTCTGCCCACGAGCCGGGAATTGCTTTCCCTCCCGATGAGCCGTGCGATCTGCCCATAGGTCGCCACTTTTCCCTTCGGAATTTCCGCGACGACGGATAGCACCTCATAGGCGAGATCGTCGCTCGGGATACGGCCGCCACGGTTTAGCTTTTTATTATAAAAAGAATCGTCCATACTCATATTTCAGTTTCAGCATTCTGCCGGAGAAAGTCTGATAATTCATGCTCTTTCCCCTAGGTTGATTGTAAGAATCGCCTTGCGGATATCCCCATCCACCAGCGGGCGCATGCTCAGCGGATAGCGCAATGTGTCCGCCCCGCTCAATACTGAAAGGATATCCGCCCGCAGATCAGGCTTTGCCGTTGCGAGAGTAGGCAAGCTTTGGATGAACTGCCGCGCCGTAATCGGCTTGGGGTCGGTAATGTGCGACAGAATTAGATTGATATTCTCATCAACAAGATAATCGGTATCCCATCGCGCGTTGGCCACAATTAACAGCAGCCCTCGGGTACGGACATAGGAATTGTCGCTGCCCAGCATACCGATGAGCCTCGCCATATAGGGGTATACCGTATCGGACGTTTCACTAATTGCCAGCAGTTCCTTCATCGCAGCATAGCCCTCCGTCGGGCTTTTCGCCGTCAGCTTTGCGACAAAATCTTCGATAGGTACCATCCTCGACACCTCATTTCAAAATTCTCTCAATATAGGCGGCATCCAGCAAATTTACAGTTTCGAATTTACCATTATAAAATACGGCCCAATTATTAAAGACACAGGGCAATTCCTTTGCTTTTTGCAGTGTATTTACCTGAATAAATGATACCGGGACATCATTAGTCTTGCAGTACTGTCTGATCATCTCAACATTCTGGCAGATATAAGGGCATTGCAGATCATAATAGATGGTCAGCTCTTTGCTTCCAATTTTCTCCTTTTTGGCGTTCTGCGCAAACCGCGGCATCGTCCCGTCAAAAGAGAGCGCCAGCAATTCATAGCCGCTCGCGGTCGTATCCACAAACTCAAAGCTGAACTTCTTCGCAAAGGATTGGTCAGGAAGCCAGGACTTTTGCTTCTTTGCTCCGAGCATACAGACGCCGGATTTACCCTTTTCTATGGCATCTGCCAAACAATACTCCATGAGCATCCTCCCGTACCCCTTTCCTTTGCAGTCACCGGAAACCCACAGGCAATAAATATAAACGTAGTTTTCACCGGTAATGGGAACCCACGCCGTTTCAAGAGGGGAGTATTCAATAAAAACCGTAGCCTTTGCGTTGAGTTTCCGAAAGACATGCCCTTCACCCAACCGATCAGAAAGCCATTGCCTCTTCGCTTCAACCCCCGGATGGGGCTTTTTGCTTCGGATAATGCAGCACAAATGCTCAGCGGCAAGGTTATCCGCTGTCAAGTTGACAAATTCAGGCTCCATGCTTTATCCTCGCTTTTTTCCCCGCGCAAGCAGCCCTTTGCAGTCGCGGTTCAATTCTTTTGATCTTGCTGTAATTACCACTTCTTCCAGAGAAGAAACAAACGCCGCGGTGCACACGAGAATTCCGGTAGCTGTTAAGCCAAGCAGAATATAGAGGACGGGAAATGCGAAGATCAGCGCGCCGGCAGCCTTGTTCGCGTAAGTGTGCAGAGAAGAAAAGGCGCGGTATTTGTAAAACCCGATTGCATAGCCCACAATCCGCAAGAGCGCGATGCCGCAGATGCACAGCCACAACCAGAAGGGAAGAGGAATGCTCCCGATCGCAATCACGGCGATTGCGGCGGCGAAAACCACATCCGCAATGCTGTCGAGCCTGGCACCGGCATCACTCTGCAGGTTCAGTTTCCTTGCGGCGAATCCGTCAAGCAGATCGCTGATGCCACCCAGGCAGTAGCAGATCCAGAAGAATACGGAAAACGGCTCTACCAAAATCATCATGATCGCAAGCGGGATGCGCAGAAGCGTAATTAGGTTTGGAATGTTTTTGATGACACCGCCTCCTTGTCAGCTTTCGTTTCGGTGATATCGTATAGCCTGACAAATTGGGATTTATCGAAAGCTTACTTATCCAACAAGTATTTCATCATTTGGTCTGGTCTATCTATAAACTGTTTTGTAATTTGATAGTGGTCGGTATCTTTGTAGGATACTTTATGGATGCCTGTATCCGTCAACTTCAAGATGTCCGCATTTGGGTATGCCATCAAAATTGGAGAATGTGTGGCAATTAGCAGCTGCGAGTTTTTCTTTACCAATTCGTCAATGGCCAATGAGCGTCATCAATCTCTGTGGCGACAGAGCGGCTTCGGGCTCGTCCAGGATATATAGTCCATTTCCTTCAAAGCGGTTTGTGACAAGAGAGAGAAAGGATTCCCCATGTGACTGCTCGTGAAAAGAAACGCCTCCATATCGAAGCAAGGTGCTGTTTTCGTCCAAATAGCTTGCGGTATTATAAAAGCTTTCGGCTCGTAGAAAAAAGCCATCTTTTGGCGAAAGTGTTTTGATTGTCGTTAAATATTGATAAAGAACTGAATGAGACAGCTTGGTTGAAAATGAAAAATCTCGTGAACCGCCTTCTGGATTGAACCCCATTGCAACCGCGATTGCTTCAAGCAAAGTTGACTTCCCTGTGCCGTTCTCGCCCACAAAAAATGTGACGGGCATCGTAAGGTTGAGTTGATCAACAGAGTGAAGATACTGCACAACAGGCAATGCAGAGAGATACGAGGAGGCATCGGGCATTTCCCGCAGCTTAATTCCTGTTAGGTAATTCATTGGATTACCTCCTGCAAATCTCAATTTGTCAAGCTGATTTTGACACGTCAACCGTCACTCTCAGATAATGATCCCGTCGCAGTGATCGATTTCATGCTGGATGATCTGCGCCGTAAAGCCGGTGAAGGTCTTGAGACGAATCTGAAAATCTCGATTCTGATACTGCAACTTAATAGACTTCCATCGCTTTGTCTTTCGGGTGCCGTCAAGGGACAGGCACCCCTCCTCCGCCTCGTAAGGCCCGGATTTTTTGATTATCTCGGGATTGAACATCACCCTATATTCACCGTCGCCCACGAAAGCGATGATGCGTTTCTTAACTCCGATCATATTGGCTGCCATGCCTACGCAGCCGTCTTTGTGGGCTTTCAGTGTATCCAACAGATCGTCGGCAACAGACAAATCCGCCGGTGTCGCCGGTTCCGCCGACAGCGAAAGGAATGTGGTGTCCCTCATAATATCCCGAACCATAGCGTCAGGTCTCCCCAAATTCGTTTTTTCCATCATATCATGATTTGCTCCTGTTATAAAGTGCCTTTCGGTATTTGTACCGACATATGAAGAATGCTATAATATTCATGGATAAAATCAGAAATTTTTTCAGAAATCTATTGACCTTCACGGAACGTCATAGAGTATCATCGTCCTATCAGGAGCAGGAGGCATACGGTATGAAAACGGTTAAGGAAGTGTCGGAACTCACCGGTATCAGCGCGCGAACGCTTCACTATTACGATGAGATCGGATTGTTTCCGCCCTCAGAAAAAAGTGAAGCGGGATACCGGCTTTATGATGATAAAGCTTTGAAGACTTTACAGCAAATACTGTTCTTCCGCGAGTTTGACATTCCTCTTAAGGAAATCAAAACCGTCATGGAAAACCCGTCTCTTGACCGGAACCGGATTCTGCGCATGCAGAGAGAAATGCTGGTGGCAAAAAAGGAGCGCATTGAGCGCCTTATCGCCAGCGTGGATGACGCCTTGAAAGGAGACAACAGGATGGATTTTACCGTGTTCACAAAAACAGAGATCGAGAAAATGTTCCAGCTTATGTTCGAAAGCATGACGGAGGAAATGCGTCAGGCAGCCATTGGCGACTTTGGCAGTGTAGAACAGTGGAAAAAGCATTATATGGAGGTTGTATCCTCCGAGGATATGCAAAAACGCTACGCCAAAGTAGTCGAGTGGTATGGCGGGAAGGATGCGTATTTGGACACTCTCGAAAACCCGATTAGCAAAGAAGTCGCGGAAAGCTACAAAAAGCGCGAGGATGCGATTCGCCAAAAGCTGCTTGGTAAGCGTGGTTCTGACCTCGATTCCTTTGAAGTGAAGCAAATTATCGGTGAGTACGGCTTCGTAATGAAGCAGGTCTGCCAGATGAAAGAAGAAAAGGGCCTGATGCTGGCAGTAGCGCAGTCCTACCGGAACGAGCAATGCCGACAGGCAATCGACCGGCAGTATGGGGACGGCGCGGCAGAGTTTTTTGCACAGGCGATTGAAGCGTTCTACCAGGGTTGAAAAAGAGTTCGCTTGCCGGCGGATGAGATTGAAGCCCATGAACGAGGCGGTCAGGTCCTTGGCCTGACCGCCCTTCCTGTTACGAAGCAATATCTTTGCAGTAGCTATTTTTCTCTTTCAGGCCTGGCTTAAACGAGCCACGCCGCTTTGACTGCTGGATGCATTGCCAAGCTGACTCTTGCGTTTTCAAATCCATAGCGCTATAATTAAGCCGTGATGAGACTCAAAGCCTTATCAAATATAACATTTTAGGAGACTGCTGTTTGAAAAACAACACCTTGGAGATTGTCGGCTAACCGGGAGGTTTGCTGAACACAACTCGAACCTCCCTGAATTGAAACCCATCAATTTTAGGAGGAAAAACCATGCAAAACGAATACACTATCCGTTTGGAAACAATAAGTGATTACCGCGAAGCTGAAAATCTGACGCGCGAGGCGTTTTGGAATCTCTACCGCCCCGGGTGTTTGGAGCATTATGTCCTGCACACTTTTCGAGGCAAGCCGGACTTTGTCCCGGAGTTGGATTTCGTGATGGAGCGCCGTGGTAGACTAATTGGTCATGTGATGTATGTCCGCTCCGAAATCCACGCTGATGACGGCAGAATCATTCCCATCATGACCTTTGGCCCCATCAGCATTGCGCCGGAACTGAAACGTCAGGGCTATGGTACGATATTATTACGCCACTCCATGAACGAGGCTAAAAAACTGGGCGCGGGCGCGCTGGCCATTACCGGCAACATTAACTTCTACGGCAAGTCCGGTTTCGTTGTAGCAAGCACAAAAGACATCCACTACTTTGCCGAGCCACGGGACGCCGAAGTTCCCTATTTCCTGATCTGCGAGCTAAATCCCGGCTTTCTGAACGGTGTCTCCGGCACCTACAAAGACCCAGAGGGATACTTCGTGGATGAAAAAGAAGCCGAAGCCTTTGATGCACAGTTTTTGCCTAAAGAAAAGCGGAAGCTTCCTGGGCAGTTGGTGTAACCCGGCTTTATACCATGGGAGCGGAGCGGCCGGTTACTACCGGGAATACTATCCCGAAGTTATGGAGGCGATGCAGGGCATGGCGGACGGTTAGAGGGCAGCCTGTCAAGAAAGCCGTTCAAAGCGGACGCCAGGATGAGATCCTGATGAAACCCTTCTGCTAAGTATCACAAAAGGCACGGTCATGGAATCATCACTCCATTTCCGTGCCTTTCGTCTGTTGTAGGCTCTTGAATTTTCCGGCTTGCGGGTCACGGGGTTAAGCCCGTACCAGTTGCCGCGCCGTGCGGCGTTTTGCTCCCGCTGCTTTTTCTTGGAGAGCTTTTCAAAGGGGATAAACTTTTCCATTGCAATGCTCCTTTCCGAAGCAGATCATAACAGAATAACAGCACAATGTCAAATATCGGCCCGGCGGAACGCCACTGTCTGCGCCTTCATGGAAATTTTGCCAACCTCGTAGCCATAAGCCGGCAGCTCTTTCTTGAAGTTCAGAAAGGAATGGTCGATAGGGAAGCCGAGGATGCTTTCAATTTCTGCATAAGTAAGTATAAAACTCTCCTCCGTGTGCTTTCCGACGGCCTCCCAAATCGGCGCATACGTGCTCATTTTCCGTTTACCTCCGTACAAAAAAACAATTCTTTAATCAGTATAGCATTATTGGGCCCAAAATGCAGCAAATACTTTGCCGCAGTACGCCAAGATATGATACACTGTTGGCAAAATTCTTTTTCTGTCGCCGCAACTGCGCAAGCAGCGTCGAGAAAAACCGCCGCCTGTTATGGTACTATCCTTTTGTAAGGAGGTGAACGGCGTGAATGACAAAACCCTTGCCGTCCAGCGGATGCAGGACTATATCAAAAGCCACCTGACCGAAACCGTTACCCTGGCAGATCTGGCTAAGGCAGCTCGGTTTTCCCCGTGGTATGCCGCCCGCATTTTCAAGGAGCTCACCGGCCTCGCCCCCGCCGACTATATCCGGCGGCTGCGGCTTTCCAAATCGGCTCTGCGGCTGAGGGACGAGAAAGTCAAGGTCATCGATGTGGCCTGCGCTCTGGGCTTTGAGAGTGTGGACGGCTATCAGCGTGCGTTTCGGCGGGAGTTCGGTTGCAACCCCAAGGAATACGCCATGCGTCCTGTACTTCTGCCGCTATTCACCGCCTACGGAGTCAAATTCAGAGAACTTTGGAAAAAGGAGCGTACAGAAATGGCAAATGAAAAAAGTGTGTTTATTCAGGTGATGGAGAAGCCCGCACGGAAGGTTGTCATCAAGCGAGGAATCGCCGCCGCAGACTATTTCGCCTACTGTGAGGAGGTGGGATGCGACGTGTGGGGCGTGCTCACCAGCATGAAATCTCTCAGTGGGGAGCCGGTGTGCCTATGGTTGCCAGAGCAGTACCGCGCAGGAAAATCAGAGTATGTGCAGGGCGTAGAAGTACCCACAGATTACGACGGCCCGGTGCCGGAGGGCTTCGACGTCATTGACCTGCCCGCCGTCACCTATCTCATGTTCCAGAGCGAGCCCTTCGCTGAGGAGGACTACTGCGAGGCCATCGATTCGCTGCAGGCGGCCATGGACAAATACGAACCATCGGTAATCGGGTATGCATGGGATGACGCGAACCCGCGCATCCAGTTGGAACCCATCGGCAAGCGGGGCTATATTGAGCTCCGGGCAGTAAAAAAGAAATAGACAAACGGCTCAGACTGGTGCAATCAGTCTGAGCTCTTCTTTTTGATCTTCGTATGATTCTTCTGTTTCGCATCGTCCCCGCAGCTCCGCTCCGGCAGCGTAATAACCTTCAGCTCTGGCTCTGGCGCGGATACATACAGTTCCTCGCACTCGCGCTGAGCAGCGATTAACACATTCACCGCCTCCTCCGAGGCGCGGAACAGCTTTAGATACATCTCTTTATAATCTGGCATATATTATCACCCCACGGGGTATAGTTTAACCTGAAACAGACTATAAGTCAATAATCTGTTTCAGGTTATGGGATACTATTTATGAGGTGATTCCAATGAACAACAGGCTACGGGATTTGCGTGAGGATGCGGATCTCAATCAAACACAGATTGCTCAGTATTTAGGAATGTCGCAGACCGGATATTCCAAGTACGAGACCGGAGAAAATGACATTCCGACGCAGGTACTTATCAAGCTCTCAAAATATTACAAGACAAGCATAGATTATATTCTTGGCGTGAGCAACGACAAATCCCCATATAAAAAATGATTACAGCGGTATGGAGCCCAGACTCCATACCGCTGTATGTTATTCTGTGTCAGAGCTTCACATAAACCGGATACGGATGATCCCGGTGGTAGCCAAGCTTTTCCGCCAGCGCCACGCTGCGCAGATCGTGTGCGTCCCAACTCGGATAAAGTCCGCGCCGCAGACATTTGAGAATCAGCGCCGACCCGCAGGCTGTGGCCAGCCCACGGCCCCGATATTCCGGTTTGGTGTCAATCTCAATTTCAATGCCGCCCGGATAGATCGTATAGGAAGACGCGCCTGCCACCAGCTGCCCGTTACAGAGAACAGCCGCTCCCAGCCCGCGAAGGCAGTAATCTGCCCCGTCCAAGAATTGAGAAACAAGGTCCTCCGACCATTTTTCCTGTACGGCCTGCGCATAAATTGCTTCGTCAATAGGTGCAAGCGTATATTCCGGCGGCAGCGAAGAAGCGTATAAGGTTAGTTTTGAAACGTCAAATACGCTGGGTTCCTTCTTGATGGCGTATCGGGTCTGCCTGATGACACGGTTTTTCCAGACGCGTTCAATCACGCGGCACCATGCCTCATTCTGTGGTGTCAAAATTGGTGCTGCCGCTTTGGCGGCCAGTGTTTCGCTGGGCGCTCCGGCAAAGAAGCAAAAATCCCCCACCACAATCTGCGCTGCCGTTGGATACTCGTCATCATCCGCGATTGCATAGCCCATGCAGCCCGTAAGGCAGGAAAAGATCATGGTTTCTTCCCACCCGGCAAAGAGCGGGGTAATGCGGGCAAGTCTTTGATTTCCAGCCGGAATCATTACTGTCATTTGACTTTTCTCCTCTGCACGCCGGTCTCATCCGGCGGGATTATAATTTTCTCTGTATGGTATCGCCCCTGTTCCGCCTCGATCACCGCCATGGTTATGGGCTGGTCAAAGCGGCGCGGGCCGCAGCTGCCGGGATTGAGCCACAGGAGGCCATTCAGCTCCTGCTCAAAATATTTGTGCGAATGACCGAACACCACAATCTGCGCCGTACCAAGCTCCAGCGGCACATCTTTCTTGTTGTGTACGATGAAAAAGGATACGCCCTCAAGCGTCACCGACAGGCTTTGAGGCAGGTCTTTTGCCCAGTCCTTGTCGTTGTTCCCGCGCACCACATACAGCGGCGCAATCGTCCGCAGTTCGTCCAGGATTTCAGGTTTATTTATGTCCCCGCCGTGGAGAATGCAGTCGCAGGTACGTACAATGCGCAGCACCTCCGGCCGCAGCAGACCGTGGGTATCGGACAATACAGCAATGCGGGCAGGCACCTGCGCTCCCTCCTTTAGATAAGATGATATTTCCATTATACCGTGTCGAATCAAGCAAAGCAACTTGCACGCTCTTTCGCTGTTTTCCCTTGAATAAATGATATAATTTGACGAATCACAGGGTGCAACCATTAGCCAAAAGGTATATAATTAAAACCAATAAGAAAGAAGTGAACGAAATATTCCCGTTCACTTCTTTTAATCAAACATATTAAGTTGACACTGCCTGCAGGATTTCATTTCCCGATTCTTAACAATATCATCAGAAAGGAGTTCACCAGCCATTAAGGGAGAATTCGGGTTATGCTCTAAGGCGTTTTTTACAACGGTATTTGTACTAAAATTAGCATAGCAGTATTTACAACCGTTTTTACAAGTATCATACATACCAATATCTATGCTTGCAGCACAGCAACATTCTTCTCGTTGATTTTTATCTTTGAGCGCATCCAGTTTGTAGCCAAGAAGTGACTCAAATAAGTTGGGCTGACTGCTACCCCGGAGCGCATGGATGGCAAGAGCATTCTGGACTACTTCGATAACCGTATCGCTGCCGAAATCCGTCTGCCCGAGGCCATCGGCCGAAAGCTACTTTGTCCGTTCCAGTATTTCGGTGTGACAGATACAGTCGATCTCAGTGATCTGCGCTGGGTCCGCGGCGGTTATGAAAAGTCACAGCTTGAAAACATTTATGTACTGAACCGAGCCGTTGCAGAGCACCGCGGCGGCCATATTATCCGGTCGCTGGACAAGTATGTGACCGACATGGACGAGGTCAAGGGCCTTGGTTTCTGCGTCTCGGTGGAACACGCGAGATTTATGGCCGAGTTCTTTAGCGGTGCCGGAATTCCCTCCATCTTCCTCGTAGGCAATTCTCCTGACGAAGAACGCAACACTGCTAAACAGCGACTTGTCTCCGGTGAGCTGCGCTTTATTTTCGTCGTGGATATCTATAACGAAGGTGTGGATATTCCGGAGGTGAACACGGTTCTGTTCCTGCGCCCAACGGAAAGCCTCACCGTATTTTTACAGCAGCTTGGACGAGGTCTGCGTATTTCTGATAACAAAGAATGTTTGACTGTACTGGATTTTATCGGCCAGGCCAACCGTAAATACAATTTTGAAGATAAATTTGCCGCACTGCTCTCAAACACTACTCACAGCGTCCAGCGGGAAATCAAGGACGGCTTTGCAGCTCTGCCAAAGGGCTGCTATATCCAGTTGGAGCGAAAGGCAAAAGAATACATATTGGAAAGTATCCGGTCCTCTTTAAACGTGAAGGCTGGTATTCTTGCACGTATCGCCTCCTTTGAGGATGATACCGGTAAGCCGCTCACACTCGCAAGTTTTCTGGACTATTACCATATCGACCCGCGCACACTTTATGCCCGCGCCTGCTTTGCCAGGCTGTGTGTTCAGGCCGGCGCGCGAGATGATTTTCAGGAAGCTGCGGAAGCCTCCTTTGAAACAGCCTTTTCTCGTCTCTGTGCTATCGATTCGCGTCGGTGGATTGCCTACCTACTGGATTTATTGCCGCGGCTGGAAACGCTGAACTATGCAGAACTCAGCGCAAATGAAAAGACGTTTTTGCAGACGTTCTATGTGACGGTTTGGAACAAATCCGCTGAGGATGTAAACACTGATGATGTCCGGGAAAACCTTCACGCGCTGGCGGAAAGCCCCACGATCATGGGCGAACTTCTGGAGCTTTTACGCTATAATCTCGATCATATTGACCTGGTAGACGAGGCGTTGGAGATGGGCTTTGACTTTGCGCTTGACGTGCATTGTACCTACTCCATGCGGCAGATCGCCACGGCGATGGGATATTTTAATTACAGCGCGCTTCAGGGCATAGGCGTGAAATATTTCCCTGAAAAGAAGACGGACGTGTTTTTCGTTACGCTGAACAAATCCGAAAAGGACTATTCGCCCACGACCATGTACAACGACTACTCCATCAATGAGCACCTGTTTCATTGGCAGAGCCAGAGCACAACAGCGGAGGATTCGATTACCGGCCACAGGTACATCACGCACAGGGATATCGGAAACAGGATATTGCTCTTTGTCCGTGAATTCAAAAACGATGGCTTTGGAACAGGCTCGTACACATTCCTCGGCCTTGCTGACTATGTGAAGCACGAGGGCTCCCGGCCCATGAATATCACTTGGAACCTGCGCCGCCCGATTCCTGCGAAGTATTTGAAGAAGACCAACAAATTGGTGGTGGGATGATGACTGAAGTAGTAGCTGCCCTTATCTGGGACAAGGACAAATTTATGATCTGCCAACGTCCGGCGAACAAGGCGCGGGGCCTTCTCTGGGAATTCGTTGGTGGTAAAGTTGAACCCGGAGAAACGAAGGAGCAGGCTCTCATCCGCGAATGTCAGGAGGAACTTGCCATTGCGCTAAATGTGGTCAGCGAGTTCATGGCCGTAATGCATGAATATCCCGATATCAGCGTCCACTTGACGCTGTTCAACGCCACGATTGCCAATGGCGTGCCGCAAAAGCTGGAACACAATGATATACGCTGGATTACAGTTAACGAAATCTCCCGATATAAGTTCTGTCCTGCGGATGAGGTCATACTAAAGCGGCTTAGTGCCGACAAAAGGATGACACAGAGAGAAGGTTGAATATGACAAGCAATCGTTACATTGCATTTGATGTGGAGACCCCCAACTATGCAAACGATCGAATCAGCGCCATCGGAATTACGGTTGTCGAGAGCGGTGCTGTCGTGGATGATTTTTATTCTCTTGTAAACCCAGAGGTACACTTTGACCCATTCAACGTCAATCTAACCGGAATCACGCCAAAGATGGTGGCTGATCAGCCTACGTTCCCACAGCTATGGGAGAAGATTGAACCGGCCATGAATAGCGGGCTACTGATAGCACACAACGCGCCGTTTGATATGGGCGTGCTGGCGCAATGTCTGAATGCCTACCAAATCGAATGGCAGCCATTCACATACTATGCCTGCACCTGTGTCATGGGGCGAGCCTGTTATCCGGGGCTGGAGAACCATAGGCTCAATACCTTGTGCGATTATCTGAATCTCGACTTGGATCACCACAACGCCGGCAGCGACAGTAACGCATGCGCCGAACTACTGCTGGATTACATGCGGCACGGCTTGAACCCAGATAGGTTTTTGCGACGCTATGATCTAGCGCAGCGCCGCACGCTCCGAACGCCTCCCAAGGCACAGCCGAGCAAAACAACGAAGCAGCTTCTCAACCTCAAGGAGCTGCTTGGCGCAATCACAGCGGATGATGAGCTGAGCGAGAATGAAGTGCTATCCCTTCAAAATTGGATGGATCAGAACCGCTTGCTACGAGGAAACTTTCCATTCGACAAGATATTTGAAACCGTTGGAGCGGCGCTTGCAGACGGCGTTTTGGAGGATAATGAGCTTCAGACAATGCTGCTCCTGTTTAGCAGATTACGGACCCGGTTGCCAATGCTTGTAGCTGCGATTGCTTTGATATTGCAGGAAAGACCTTCTGTTTGACCGGTGACTTTGAATTTGGGGACCGGTCCAGTGTCGAAGCGGCTCTCTCCAAAAAGGGCGGCATCCCAGTTTCCAACGTGACAAAGAAGACAGACTGTGTAATCGTCGGCAGCAAGGGCAGCGATGCCTGGAGCAACGGCAATTATGGTACAAAGGTAAAAAAGGCGATGGAGCTGCAGGAAAATGGACTGTCCGTTCGGATTGTCAAAGAGCAGGACATCTGCGATCTTTTATCACGCTAGCTTCATTTGCGGGTTCAAGCTGGCGTGGCAGATGATAAATGAACTGAATTTTTACAGGAACGGGCATTCAACGCCGGCTGATCGGGCCGGGTTGGATGCCCGTTCTCGATTACAAAAGGAAGAGGATTGACAACGGTCGTCGTAATCGCCGCGTGTCGAGCCGTGTGGCCTTGTGCAGCATTATAACGGCGCAAACAGGAAAGTACTCGCAGTAGGGCAAACGGCCGACTTGCGCAGAAGCTACGCCGGTCATGCTTGCGGCAACAGCCACCTCACGTTAACAGACAGTGGAGAAATTTATTAAGAAGACCCGCCCCATGTCAAGTAGACAGGGACGGTTCATTCACGGTGGACATATATATGTATATTATTATTCTGAGCAGGTGTAATGTTACTTGATTCGCTCCAGAAAAAGCAGTAATACTGCTGTTGCTGGTGAAAATATGATTAAACATCTGCCATGCTGATGGATGAGCTTAATAATTATGCGAATTCAACGTCAAAGCGTCGTCGTCCTGTGGACAAGAGAGAGCTGTTTTATGTTGTCAGGGGACTATACGAAACAGACAGAAATGTTCAGGGATACTATCTTGTCGCAGCATATACGGGCCGTCCTACCTTTCTTTCAAGATTGATCTTGGATATAATTCCCTCACCCCTGAGGCCGTCTATCAACTCATGTCTGCGACATTTGAGAAGAAAAAGCAAAAGCAATGCCTGCATTAATATTCTCATAAGCATAGTATGTTTTTCTGGACTTTGTACAACATCTCAGTCATATATCTAGGTTATCGCTGTGCCACCCCGATAAATTGCTCCATGTAGCAAAGAACTCTCCCTCACTTACAATCGCATTCCACACAGGGCGGAGAAACCGTTCTATTCCGTTTATAACATCCGCGAACGGAGGTTCACTTTCCTTGACAGTCTTAAGGAAATACCGCCATTTGGTCTGCATATCAGCATCCTCTGCCAATGAGATTACTCGGTCAAAGCTGTCCCGCTCATACGGAGTCCCGCGTGTGGACAGCGTTTGCATGAGCGCCTCCTGCAGAGTGCGTCCGTCAAAATCGAAGGTTTGCGAAAGGTAATAGATGTCGAAAAAATCCTTCATACGCCCGGTCAGTTCAAAGCGTTGGAGAATGGCGTCAAATTTCTCGGCGATAGTACTCTCGAGAGAGTAGGTGAAGATTTCCGGTGCATCGTAGCCGTCGAGCTGTGTTTTAACCGTTCGTTTCTGTGCCTTTGGAACGATTATATCGCCTACGCCAATATCTACGTCAAACGGTACACGCACATTTTTAATTTGGCCTATTATCTGGGCGCTGACGCCTGGATATTTTCGCTGCAATGCAATAGGTGTGGTTTGCTTCGCCGCGAGAATAACCACATCGTTGTTTCCAGTTGGGGTCACAATAATATCTTTAATTACGTCATCCATGTGCTCCATATTGCTGCCCATGCGACGTAGCAGAAAGTCTATATCTACAGTGGCGCGGCTTTCAAAATTCGTCAGGGTATAAATGAATAGGCCGCCTTTCAGAATCAGATTCTCAGCATATTTTGATTTAGACAGGCGGCGCAAAAATTCCTCCTGAAAAAAGAGCTGGAGGCACTGCTGATATGGCATTCCAGTCGACTTGGCCTTGTTTTTCAGTTTGGCCAGAATTGAGGCTCCAATATCAGGCATCACATCCACACTCCTATGATTGTTTTGACTTTTTGGGCAATACGCAGTTTCTTTGCGTATTCTGACAGGCGCGGAATATTTTTCTCATTGTCTTCAACATAACAGCGGATAGCCTTATTGAATATCTCTTTATCCATTTTCCCCATATAGCGCAGGCAATCGCAAATAGTGCGTTCTTTGTCATAAATGAGAACGGGATTACCGTCCATTTCTCCGTCCACAGCCCCAAGCCCTAGAATAGATGGCTCTATATAATACGGTTTAATAAAAGGATAATCAATTTTGAATCGGCTTTTGTTGCTGTCTTTGCTAACGGCGAGGTGCCATGCGAGCGGAGTTCTGTCGCTGTACCTATAATAAAACAGTGCCGTATCCATGCACATGATGGCATCCGGAAACAGCCGTGTCACGGTGAGGGCTTCACTGAGGTTTTCACTGTCTATCCACTGATAATAACCGTACCGGATTTTCTCAATGATTTCACGATCTATAAGCAGCTTAATATCATTATAAAAAACATGCGCATCATACAGTTCATGAGTACGCATCATTCCATTATGCCGTTCAAATATGTCTCTAATTGTTTCGATTGGCAGCATCGCGACGCCTCCTGTTACAACTTTTAATTTGGACTGACCTTTAAGCGGATAAAGTTGTAGTCTAAGTATAATACCCTTTACGCATGTAGTCAATACAAGTATTAACTATAATTACTAATGAAGCGGATAAAGTTGCATCACTTGATTCTTGACATGTTCATAAATTCACCACCAAAATGTTGTCTTTGAAACGCTAAAGGATACGTGTCGACGGTTATAATTGTATCTACGTGTCGTCAATTTCATTTAGTTTTTGGCGATAGTACATAGAGCCATTCTCTGAATCACGCGGAACCACTCGACGGACAGGCTGGCACTTCATGCCGCATTATTCATACTGCAGCCACCCCGCGCTTACAGGCAGTGGGGGAATCTATTAAGAAGACTCAGCACAATAAATTTAACCATCCAACGTTTAAGTTCTCTGGACGGGAGCCGTGAAACTATATGAAAACATCAATTCTGCATCCGGGAATTTCTGTCGCAAAACAAAATCAAATACAAGCAGTAAAGTCATGTGTGCTATTTCCGGATCTGAAGACGTGGCCATCGAAGGTCCAGAACCTCACGGAGTGTGATAAGCTCCCCTTATTTGAACAGTGGTTTTTTGTTTTCCACTGTCTTCTTTAAGGGGAGCTTATCAGTAATCCGAAGGAGCTGTCTTTATTACGCCGATAGTGCAAGCGCCAAGATTGATACCAATAGTGAAATACCAGAAATTATTATTGGGGAAATCTTGCTTATATAGCTTAATTGATTCGCTTCGAAATATCGCATTCCAAGATTTGATATTTCACATATTTCTGATGTCCCACCCTCTTTGCTAGAGTCGATATAATGGCTTTTAATAACACCTGTGGGCCATAAATCAAGTATTTGCTCTCGATGCAATTCCTTTGGCCCATTTTTCCTCAAATCTTTTAATGTTTTTAGTTCACTTTGATTCAATGCTATAGTTTTGATGTCCCGATTGTAGAGCTCTTGCAAATATTCTAGTAAATAAGCTCTACCCTTCGGTGTAGCCATATAGCCGGGGCCATTCGGGATTTGGTTTCCTTGAGTATCAACTGTATAACCTTGAGTTTCTCCAATGTATTCTCCTTCGAGCAATACTTTTCGCCACTCCCATTCCGGACTTTCCGACATAGTTATGTATAAAGTGCGATTCTCAAAAGCTTCAATTAACAACAATAGTCTAACCGCAAAAATTGATAGATTTTCCATTTAAGCATTTCTCCTTCTCAATTTCATCTTCTATTAATAACATACTTTAGAAGAAACATTCAATTGTAATCTTTAAATGTGATATAATGGCAATAAATTTAAAGTAATAGGGAGGAAATTAATTGAAAAGGAATCAATATATAATTCTTTTTGTAATTCTTCTAGCCTTATCCGGAATATGTATTTTACTTGACAACTACATCAAAAGTGATGGCCTACTTATTAATCTTGCCACGGAGTTTTTCGGCATTATTCTCACTATCTATTTTGTAGATAGAATATTTAAATATTACGAGAACGAGAACTGGAAGGGCGTCGACCTTAAAATCAAACGCTATATTCAAACTCTTTTTAATAAAACTATAACTTCAATAAGATTAGCATTTGGTTTGAGCCTAGAGGATTTATGCGATCCCAAAATATTAATGAGATCGTTTGGACAGGCTGATATGCGTCTCATGGAAAATGAGCTGGTTAGAATATCAAAAGAGATTCTAGAGCCAACAGCGTTAACAAATTTAAATAAGATGGACACTAAAGGCTATAAAATATTGAACGATGAATTAATGGGCGCCTATGAATCAGCCGAAAGAATCATTGTTATTTTTGGATCGAAATTATCAGCAAAACAATTTGAGCTTCTGCTAGATATTCAAGATTGTATAAGAGGTATTAATATACAGCAAACAACGTGGCCGGATTACTTTGGTGTATTAGTCGAAAGTCTTCCTGAAGGAGGTCGTATTCCGGCAGAAGAATTTCAACAACAACTATATGAGCATCTTGGTGTTGAAATAAAGAATCTATTGTCAATGGTAAGACAACTTTATACGGTTATTGAAGCAAATGAGGGCTGAAGGGTACATAGACGCAAAGTCTGCGGCGAATACATCTGTCGCGGTTGCAACAGTAGCGTCCACGGTTATGAAAAACACATTATTCTACATGGAGCCATTCTCTGAATCAGGCGGTACCACTCGAAGGACAGGTTGGCACCTCATGCCGTATTATTCATACTGCAGTCACCCCACGCTTACAGGCAGTGGGGAAATCTATTAAGAAGACTCAGTACAAAATATAAACCGATCAACGTAAACCGAAAAAGCTCTCGCGTAAACACAACCGCGAGAGCTTTTTCATCTGTCCTCGGAAGAGTGGGGGGTGCTTTTACATCAGATTTTATCGTAGATGCCTTTTAATTCTGTTTCGCTGATGTCGCCGCGCTTTGCTTTATCCTTCAGCTCCTGGGCGTTTGCGACTAAACGATTCCATTCGTCCGTGGTAATAGCGCCGGTTCTCTTTCTGGCTTTCAGTCTGTTATAGACGCGACTGTATTCGCGCTGCGCGAAATCCTTGCTGTTTTTGAGCTGCTCCTTGTTGTGCGCCCCGACTTTACGGCAGGGCCTTTTCGTTTCACCAGGCGCAACCCTGCCGCAGTACAGCGTATCATATCCGCCGACAGCCAAAAACCAGCGTCCGCAATTGTGGCACTTACGCGGAATGTTTCCGACGGCCATTCCACGATACAGGTCGGTGAAAAGAAAGTCGGTCAGATTATCGAAAATAAATTTTTCCGCCAGCACAGGTGCATTTTTCCCTGGCAGGTGCACCGGCACGAAAGAGAGCTGCGTTCTGAAAGACAGCTTTGGTATATCGATTTCCGAGAGATCGCCGGTTTCCTCATTCTCCTCTTGACGAATGCGAAGTTCCCCAGATACATCAAATCGATATCGGTCATAGGCGACGGCGTAGGCTTCCGGTCTCCGGGACGGCAGGTCTTCAAAATAGTTTTCAAGCATCCAAGTCGATTCGCGAACGAAGTCGCGAAACGAGGACCCAAAGGCCGAGAGCTTATTCTGCCAGCGGCGCAGCATTAC
>JAYFQM010000071.1:0-2461 GCA_034927185.1 Oscillospiraceae bacterium
GCGTCAATTCGATCAGTGCTTGTAATGGAGAATACCGTCTTTGCGCGAATATCCGTGCTGGAAGCTCCAACCAAGACGTCAAATTCTCCCTTTTCGACTGTCCATGCGCCGTCTGCCGCGATAAATGCGGTTTGGGAAGCATGCACATCAAAGGTAACCGTTGTGCTTTCTCCTCTTTTCAAATGCACGCGTGCAAAGCCCATCAGTTCCATTTGAGGCCGTACTACGCTTGACGTTTTATCTGAAAAATATAGCTGAACGACCTCATCTCCGTCCATCTCTCCGATATTGATCACCCTTATAGAAACCTGCAGCGTGTTAACGGGAGATATGCTGGCTTGCGATAGCCGCAGTTCGTCATAGGCAAATGCGGTATAGGAAAGTCCGTGTCCGAAAGCATACAGCGGGAAGGCAGTGTCATTGATATAACCCAGAGGATTACGAATCATACCGGTGTGCCCTGCGCTCACGAATCCACTGCCCCTTGAGAGACTGTAATAAAGCGGCAGCTGTCCAACGCTGCGCGCAGCCGTCACCGGCATGCGGCCAGCTGGATTGCAGCGGCCGAACAGCACGTCTGCAATAGCTTGCCCGCCAAATTCTCCAGGTTGCCACACTTCCATTATCGCATCAAAATGACTGGCAACGTAAGCGCTGGAGAGCGGACGCCCGTCGAAATGAACCACAATTGTCTTTTTTCCCAACGCATATACCTGCTTGGCGAACTCTTCCTGCAGACCTGGCAGCCCAATATCCGTGGCATCAACGCCCTCTCCTACTGTAGAAGTGTTTCCCCAGCCATTTTTACCGCCCAAGGTAAGAATAATTATGTCCGCTGCAGCTGCAAGCTCCAGGGCGTGCGCAGAACCACCAATGTCTGCGCCCGAGTACGAGATACCCCTGGCAAACTTCACATCTGCTTTTGGTGCTGCCTCGGCAATAGCCTGCATTAGAGGTACAGCATTTGGAAAAGCCGCACGGATTGCCTTTTCCACCCGTGGCGAAGACTCACGAATCTGTCCGGGGTAGCTTTGGTCAATGTCGTAGATAATAACGCCCTGTTCTTCAAAGACTTGTCCGTCTTCATCGCGGCTCATGCTCATATCCAATGCTGCCGGATAGCTGAAGGTGGCGAAAAAACTTCGCACGCTGTCCGCATGGGGACCAAGCACCACTATTTTGCCTCCGTCGTCGCTTAGCGGCAGAGCGTGATTGTCATTTTTCAGCAGTATAATACCTTCCTGCGCCATTTTTAGGTTAAGGGCATCAGCCTCCGGCTGATGAAGTGATGTTTCAAGAAGGGCGTCATCGGGATACGGATTTTCAAAAAGCCCTATTTCAAACTTTGCCGACAGCACTCGCCGCACCGCCGCGTCAATCGTTTCCATAGAAACCGAGCCCGCTTCGACAGCTTTTTCCAGTGCCTTTGTAAAACCCTTGGGTCTGGGATATTCCACGTCGAGACCCGCGTTGATGGCTCGCACTCCGGCTTCTTCATAGGTTTGTGCTACGCAGAAGGGATCCACCAGACGGTCAACCGCAATATAGTCTGAAACCACAAAGCCCGCAAATCCAAGTTTTCCGCGCAATAAATCGGTTAATATTGCTTTACTGCCCACCACCGGTTCACCGTCAATCTGGCAGTAAGAATTCATAACGCTTGCAAGTCCGCTTTCGGTAATGGCCGCCTGAAAAGGCTTGCAGTGCACTTCCTCTAACTCGTGCGGTGTGATCATACTGCGTCCCATATTCAGCCCGCCCTCAGTAATACCGTGCCCCACAAAATGCTTCGCCGTGGCAAGTATGGTACGCTTGCCGTTCTCCCATTGCAGGCCTTTTACAAAAGCGCTCCCCATTGCCGCTGTCAGCGTGGGGTCCTCACCGTATGTCTCCGTGATACGTCCCCATCGGGCATCCCGCGCAATATCCAGAACAGGCGACAGAGCTTGGCGAAACCCTACCGCCAACAGCTGGCTTCGGATAATCTCCGCCATGCGGCGCACATTGTCGGGGTCAAAGGATGACGCCTGTGCGATTGCGCTGGGAAAGACATTCGCTTCCGTAAACTGTGCGCCTGCAGCAGCCTCACAGTGCACAAGAGCCGGAATACCAAGCCGCGTATTATTGATTAGATGCTGCTGCAGCTTACGCGTATATTCGGCAACACTTTTGGCGCTGTCAGCCACAGTAAACGCGCCAACATTACCGATTCCGTCAGGGATGTAATCACGGAAATCAGGGATTTCGTTGGTGATTGTTACAAGACATGTAATCTGATCTATTTTTTCTGCGAAGGTCATACGCGACATTAAGTCGTCCACCCGCTCTTCAACAGGCAATTCCGGATTTTTGTATTTTACCATATGTAGTTGCTCCAAATATCAAATTATACGGCGATGCAGGGGTTCTATGCGCTTTACACGCTGTGCCCGCGGCAAAAAAAGGGGGAACCCCCCCTTTT